>JBOGTX010000788.1:0-6889 GCA_050695695.1 Chloroflexota bacterium | reverse complement strand
ACGATGTTCTGGGTCGCGGATGCCGGTCGGACGCTTTTCCTGGGCCTGGCGTCGTGCGAGCTGTACGGCAGACGCTCGGTCCTCGATCTCGTGCTTCCCTACGCGGCGGCGAAAGAGCCGATCTCGGCCAGTCTCCTGGCCGACCTGGGCCACGGGGGCTTGCTCGAGCAGACCTTCGCCGCCCGGCGCCGCTGAAGCTCAGGCGCATCCTCGAGGTCGGGAGCCGGGCCGTTATTGCCCTGGACCGGTGGCGCGCCCCGTGCTATCCTTGGAACCCAGAGGATTGTAGGGTTCGTAAGTTTGGGCAAGGAGGCGGACAGCATGAGCGCGGGCGAGACCGTCACGATCGAGCGAGCGCGGGTGGAGCTGTCGGACGTGGTCAGTCGGGTGCAGTACGCGGGCGAGCGCGTGATCGTCACCAGGAGGGGTAAGCCGGCGGCGGCGATCGTCCCGCTAGAGGACCTGGAGATGCTGCGGCGGATCGAGGATGAGCTGGACGCGGAAGCCATCCGTGAAGCGCTGGCCGAGGCCCGAGCGGGTAAAGCGCGGCCCTGGTCGGAGGTTCGGGAGGGCCTGCGCGGCGAGCAAGCCGAGTGAGCTACGCCGTCCTGGTCAGCACCCGGGCGGCAAAGGATTTGGCTGACCTGCCGGCCTCCGTCCAGCGGCGGGTCCGCGCGCTGATCGACCGGCTCGCGACCGAGCCGAGGCCACGCCGCGCCCAGGCCCTGGCCGGTGTCGCGGACAGCTACCGGGTGCGCGTTGGCGACTATCGCGTGGTGTACGCCGTGGACGACGCGGAGCGACAGGTCGTGATTGCCCGAGTCGGCCACCGGCGCGACGTTTACCGGCGCCTCTGAGGTGCCTGGAACAACGCACCCTGACGACGATCGTCGCGGCGGCGGCACCGCGGGTGGCGTCCGATGGCGCCGGAGGCGACATGAGTTGAGGCAAACCCACGATTGTGCGACGCGGTGAGCCGGTGATAGAAACGTTCACCGAGCATGGCGAAGCCGTTAACAGGAACAATGGTCCGTCGCCGGAGGCGTTGTACCAGGCTTCACCGGCGCTCGTGAGCCGGCGGCAGGCTCGGCTCGCTTTCCCAGGACCGAATCCGCAGGTCGTCGTCGGGGCCGAGCGCCAGACGGAGCGCGCGCTCGACCAGGACGAGCGTGCGTTTAGGGTCGTTCTCCAGCGCGAACGCGCGGAGCGCCGCCGCGAGGTCAGGCGCCCAATCCCCAAGGTCCGGCAGCAGCCATTTGTCTTTCGGAGGCCAGCGGCGAGCCCTGGCGTAGCGGAGCGCGACCGCGTGCTGGATCACCCGCCAGAGCGCCGGGAAGGCGTCATGCGGACGCTGGGCGACGACGTCGACCGCATCTTCGTAGCTATCGAGCAAGCCATATCGCTTCGCCTCCCATTCAAGACCGGTCAACGGAAACGGGCCTCGCTCGTAAGCGGCCCGCGCCTCGGCCTGGAGGGACGTCGCAAGCGCGGGATCTCGGCTCCAGACAATCTGACCGTGACCGACCATGTGCATGGCGTGGAAGTCGCCCAGGGCGAACGAGCGGCGGCACCAGTCGACTGGATTGAGGAAGATCTCGGCCAGCGTTCCGTTCGGCGTCACGACCTGACGCCGCTGGCGAAAGGCGGACGACACCGCGACGTACAGGTCGACGTCGCTGGTCGGTCCTTCCCGGCCATGGAGAAACGACCCCGATAGGAAGATCGCCAGAACGTCGGAGCGATTCTGAAGCTCCGGCAACACCTGATCGATCGCTGCCTGAAATCGCGGAGGAATCATCATCTTGCACCTACTTTGGGTCGGTCAGTTGGGTACCCTTACCCTATAATTCCAGAGCATGCTGGAAAAGCGTCCCGCGTGCCCAGCCGGGACCGGGCGCCGTCGCCCGATCATGACTCCCGAGTGCGCGCTCGGCGAAAAGAGAGCCCAATGCGCCCGCGAGCCGCCAATCTCGTCCTGCCCGCCAGGCCAGCCCGCTGGAGTCGTCCGCGGGTAGCGATCAGCTTCGGCGCGCTCTGTCTGATCTGGGGGCTGACCTTCGTCGTCCTGCGGGTCGGGCTGCGCGACGCGTCGCCGCTGACTTTCACGGCGGCCCGCGCGTTCCTTGGTGGCTTCGCGATCGCGTTCGGCCTGCTGGTCAGCGGGCATCCGTTTCCGCGCGACCGCGCCACCCAGATCACGGCGCTGGTGATGGGCGCGGCGAACGTCGCCGGCTTCTGGGGACTCCAGAGTCTGGCGATCTTGCTGATCACGCCGGGTGAGACGGCGATCCTCATCTACGTTCAGCCGCTGCTCGTCGCGCTCGGCGCCTGGCTGTTCCTCGACGAATCGCTCTCGCTCCTCGCGACGCTCGGCCTGGGCGCCGGGTTTGCCGGCGTCGTCCTGGTCATCGGCGGCCAGGCGTTGCTCCGGCCCGGCCAATCGTGGCTGGGTTACGTGCTCGCGCTGGCCGGCGCGCTGTGCTGGGCCGCGGGCACCGTCTTTTTCAAGAGTCGCCCCCATCGCCAGAGCCTGCTCTGGATCGCCGCGCTCCAAGCCCTCTACGGCTCGATTCCGCTGGCGGCGCTGGCGCTCACCGTCGAGCACCCCCGGATCGATCCGACGCTCACCCTCCTCTGGACGGTCGCGTACGCCGGCCTGGGCGCCTCGGGGCTGGCCTACCTGATCTGGTTCAGCCTGCTTCGCCAGCACGCGGCGAGCACCGTCGCGGCCTTCGTGTTTCTCGTACCCCTCGTCGCGGTGATCGGCGACGCGCTCTTCCTTGGCGATCGCTTCGGCCTGACCGCGTTTCTCGGCGGCGCGCTGATCGTCCTGGGCATCTGGCTGGTCAACCGTCAGTCAGTCGAACCCGCGCCTGCCAACGGATTGCACAAGCCTCCCCCCTGAAAGTTCGTGTACATTGCCGATAGACAACCTCGTCCCGACCGGATAGAGTGCTCATGTCAAGACTTCAGCGGAACTGACGGCACCACCCGGACTCGAAGCGCCCCGCTTCGGTGCATCGACCGTCGGCATAGTTCTCCCGCGTTCTTGGATTCTATCTTCTGTAGACTTACATAACACGAGGGATGGATCGCCGTGGATTCATTACAGCCATTCTTGGCCGAAATCATGGTCTATCGCGCGAGTCAGCGCGCGCCGGCCGGCGAATACGCTCGGGTCGATCGACCGGACGTCGTCGTGGTCCTTCACGATTCCGACCGGCTGCCCCCGTCCTTCGACGGCACGATTGCCCACTATACCCGGATCGTTCGAGTCGAGAGTCTGATCGGGGCCTAACCCAGCTCGATGACGCCCTTAACGACCTCGTCCTTGTGCTGCTCGACGTAGCGGAACGCCTCGGGAGCCTGGCCAACGTCAAAGTGATGGGTGATCGGCGCCAAAAGGTCGACCCGCTTGGCGACCGCCAGCGCGATGGCCACCGGGTGCTGGTGGGCGTAACGGAAGCTGGACCGGACCTGCAAGCCGCTTCGGACGATCCGGTTGGTGCTGAGTGGAATTGTCGGCTGGGAGGCGATCCCCACCAGCGTCACGACGCCACCCCGGCGCACCAGGTCGAGCGCCTGCTGGATGGTTGGCGCCGCGCCGACCGCCTCGATCACGACGTCCGCGCCCGCGCCGTCCGTCAGCTCGCGCACCGTCGCCAGCGCGTCGGTTTGGCGCGGATTCACCGCGACCGTCGCGCCAAGCTGCCGGGCCAGCTCGAGCGGACGCTCGGCCAGATCGATCGAGACGATCGTTCCGGCGCCTCGCACCCGGGCCGCCTGGAGGACCATCAGTCCGATCGGTCCGGCGCCAAGAATCACCACCGTCTGTCCCGGACGAACGTCAGCCTCTTCAGTCGCCTGTAGGCCGACCGCGAACGGCTCGACCATCGCCCCCTCGTCGTCGGTCATCGCGTCGGGCAGCCGGTGGATCCAGCGAGCGGGCACCCGCGCCCGACCGGTCATCAGCCCATCGGTGTGAGGAATTCCGAGGAAGCGCACCCGAGGGCACAGGTTGTAGCGCCCAATCTGGCAGAGGTGGCACTGCCCGCAAGCTAGCCCGGGCTCGACGATCACCCGTTCGCCTACCGCGAGCTCATCGACGCCCGGCCCAACCGCGACGACGCGCCCGGCCGCTTCGTGGCCGAGGACCAGCGGGCGCTCGAGGATGCTGTCGCCGATCCGCCCTTCCTGATAAAGGTGCAGGTCCGAGCCGCAGATCCCGACGACCCGGGGCGCGATGACCACCTCGCCCGGGCCCGGTTCGCCGCATTCCCGCTGCTCGATAGCCAGGTCTTCGGTGGCGCGCAGAACCACCGCGTCGACACGCGTCGTCATCGCTTGCCCCTTCGTTACCGGTCGCGGTCGTCCGCCTCCCGGAGATCCGCCGACCCCGGCGTCGGTCGGTCTTGCCCATCCCGCGGCTCGGCCCGCCAGCGCTCCCGCGCCTCGCGCAGCGCCTTGCGCTCGGCCACGTCGCGATCGGGATCCACCACGAACGCCCAGAGGAAATTGTCGCCCAGAACGAACGCCCAGACGATCGTCAGGTAATAGAAGACCAGGTGGTCCGGCGCGACCAGCAGGTTCACCGCCGCCAGAACCAGGTTGACGATCAAGAAGAGCGCGAGGTGTCGTCGAAACTTCGCGCGGGCGGGCCGGGGAAACTGCTCGGCCCGGCGACGCTCGTCCTCGCCAGCAAGGGAGGTCTCGGCGAAGCTACGTGGCGTGCCTGGCGAATCACCCATCGTCGTCACTTCTTCCGCGGCGTTGGCAGTCCGCGCCCGGGAATCTCGCCGATGACCGGCAGACCGATCAGCGTTGGTAGATCGGCCGGCCGAATCCTGTCGTCCAGGTACTCCAACAGAAACGCCAGGCCGATTCCAAGGACCAGGCCCACCAGCGCGCGCGCCGCGAGGTTCAGCAGCGCGCTTCGCCCGGCCGGGCCGGCGACGATCTGAGGCCGATTGACTACGCTCACCGTGGGATCGGCCTGCGCGCTGAGCGCGTCGAACACCGTCGTCTTCGCGCTCGGGGCGGTCAGGATCTCCTCGACCGACGTCGCCAGCGCGATCGCCCCGGCCGCGCTCGGCGACGAGACCGTCAGCGAGAGCACGCGGTGCGCCTTCACGCCCTTGATCGAGCCGCTCGGCGGTCCCCCGGGGAAGCTCTTCACCCCATCGCGCACCCGCTGGAAAAAGTCGCTGCTCTCGACGACGTTGATCAGATCGTCGTTCAAGTATTCCGAGGTGAGGTAGGCATAGTAGCCATCGTAGGTGTAATAGCTTCCGGTGCGCGGCTCGGGCCGGGGCTGCACCGAAAGGATCAGCGACGCCTCGTAGGGCGATGCCACTGCCGGAACCAGATACACCGACGCGGCGGCGACGACCAGTGCCACCAGAAAGGTACCGATCACCACCGCGGCGCGATCGACGACGGTCCGCCAGTATTGACGAAGTTCCACTCAATATGCTCCAGGTCTCAATATGCTCCGTGCCCCGAGATCACCGCCGGGAGCGTTCGCAGCAGGATCTTCAGGTCCAGCCCCAACGTCCAATTCTCAATGTACCATATGTCGAGAAGCGCCGTCTCGTCAAAGGGAAGGTCGCTCCGACCGGAGACCTGGCCAAGACCGGTGATTCCCGGATACACCTGAAGTCGCCGTCGGTGCCATTCCGCGTACTTCGCCACCTCCCAGGGAAACGGCGGCCGCGGACCAACCAGGCTCATGTCGCCGCGCAGGACGTTGAAAAGCTGGGGAATCTCGTCGAAGCTGGAGCGGCGAAGCCACCGACCAACCCGGGTCCGCCGCGGGTCGTTGCGGATCTTGAAGATCGGGCCGTCCGCCTCGTTCTGGTCGGCCAGCGCGCGCAGCTCCTGGTCGGCGCGATCGCGCATCGATCGAAATTTGAAGAAGTCGAACGGCTTCCCCCACCGGCCAATTCGAACCTGCCGCACGATGACCGGTCCGGGCGACTCGAGCTTGATAGCGATCGCGATCAGCAACATGATCGGCGACACCAGGACGAGCGCGGTGAGTGCAATGACCACGTCGATCGCACGCTTGAGAACCTGCCCGCCTCCCCGGAGCGATGCCTCGCGCAGGCCAATCAGCGGAATTCCGTTGATCTCGGCGACGTCCACCTGATTCAAGCTCAGGTCGTAAAAGTCGGGAACGATCCGGAACTGGACGTTCAGGCGCGCGCAGGCGATCAGAATCTCGGTGACCTTCAGGTGAGACGACGACGGAAGCGCGATGATGACCTCGTCGATCTGGTACCGCCAGACGAGCTGAGGAATCTCGACTGTCGCGCCGAGGTACGCGAAGCGCCCGAGCGGCTGACGCGGCTCGTCGTCGACGAACCCGACGATCTGGTAACCGACTTCCGGCTGGGCGACGATGTTCTGCATGATCATCCGCCCGAGTGGTCCTTCGCCCACGACCAGCACGCGCTCCAGGCCGATTCCCTTCCGCCGAAGGTAGCCGCGCCAGGCCCGGTCGAAAAGTCGCGCCGCTGCCAGCAGGACAACGACGATCACCAGCGCGTAGATGAAGACGAGGCGGGAATAGCCGAAGGGGCGCAAATAAAACACCGCGACGATCATCGTCGCCACGCCGACCAGCGTGCCCGAGGCGAGACCGGAGACCTCGTCCGCCCAGCCCTGTCGACGGCGGCGGCCGTAGGCGCCGTTCAAGCGGAAGATAACCAGAATGCAGACGGTCAGAAACGCCTGAATGCCGAAGTAGCTACCGAGAGGCAGGTAGTCGCTGGCGGCAACTTCGCTGCCGAGCTCGAGGCGATAGCGCAGGTACCAGGCAAGCGCGAACCCGACGTTGATTAAAACGACGTCGATCGCCGCGAGGATCAGGCCCGGTAGAACCATGGCC
>JBOGTX010000787.1:0-4135 GCA_050695695.1 Chloroflexota bacterium | reverse complement strand
GACGTACACCGACGCGCTGGCCGGAACAATTGCCCAGCGGGCCCTCCTGCCGCCGGGCAGTGAGGCCGAGGTCGAGATCCGCGCCGCGACAATCTGGGGGGTCGAATTCTTGCGACGCGCACTCACGGAGCGTGGGCTGACTCTCCGCCCATTCGAGATCGACTGGCACCTGTGGGAGCTTGGCCAGACCTTGCCGGCCGATACTCAGCCCTACCACCTGACGAGGACGATCTTCTATTGATCGACGCGGTACCTGGCTTCGAAGTGCACGATCAGCTCGGCGCGGCCCGGGTCGGTCGCCTCCGGACTGCTCACGGCGACGTGGACACGCCCGCCTTCTTCCCGGTGGGGACTCAGGCCACGGTCAAGACGCTGACCCCCGACGACCTGCTGGCAATCGGCGCCCAGGGGATCCTCGCCAACACCTATCACCTCTTCCTGCGCCCCGGCGCCGAGCTGATCGGGCAGCTTGGTGGACTCCACGCCTTCATGGGCTGGCCGCGCCCGGTTATGACCGATTCCGGCGGCTACCAGGCGTTCAGCCTGGGTCTGGCGCTGGAACACGGGGTGGGAAAGATCGCCAAGATGTTCCCGGGTTCGGCCGAAGCCCCGGCCCGACCCGCGCGGAAGCGCCTGGCCCGGATCGACGAGACCGGGGTCGAGTTCGCCTCGCACCTCGACGGGTCTCGTCAGCTCCTGACCCCCGAGATCTCGATCCAGGTCCAGCAGGAGCTTGGCGCCGACCTGATCCTCGCCTTCGACGAATGTACCTCGCCGCTCTCCGACTACGACTACACGCGCCAGGCGATGGAGCGTACCCACCGGTGGGCGATCCGCTGTCTGGATGCCTGGACCTCGACGCGCCAGGGATTGTACGGCATCGTTCAGGGTGGCGCCTATCCGGACCTGCGCGACCAGAGCGCCCACTTCATCGGTGGGTTGCCGTTTTTTGGTCTGGCCATCGGCGGATCGTTGGGTCGGTCCACGACCGACATGCACCAGGTTCTCGACTGGACGATTCCCCTCCTCCCGCCGGAAAAGCCCCGGCACCTGCTGGGAATCGGCGAGCCGGCGGATCTCTTCGAGTGCGTCGAGCGGGGCATCGACACCTTCGACTGCGTCGCGCCAACGCGCCTGGCCCGCCACGGTGGGCTGCTCACGTCGCGCGGCCGCCTGAACATCCGCAAGGCCGCCTACCGTGAAGACACTGGACCGATCGAGAAAAGCTGCACCTGCCACACCTGCCGGACCTTCAGCCGGGCCTACCTGCGGCACCTTTTCGTCGCCGACGAGATCCTCGGCTATCGGCTGGCCACGCTCCATAACCTGCATTTCATCCTGACGCTGATGCGCCAGATTCGCCAGAGCATCTCGGACGGTAGCTTCGCCGACCTCAAGCGCGAGTTTCTCGGGCGGCGGTGACCCGAGGTCAGGGCTTCGGCGGAGCCATGCTCCCTCGTCGGCGGATCGGGCGCTACCCGTTTCGTGTTTGCCAAAACTCTAACTCGAGCTCGGCAACATCCTTGAAGCGCAGGATAATCTCCGCGAGCTGCGCGCTGGTCTGACGGACACTCATCGTCCCACCGGTCCCGCGGATCGGTCCCGGCGTCCAGCGTCGCGGCAGCGCGATGGTGAGCGTGCCCTGTCGCTCGCCCGCCGCGCCGATCGCCAGGTGCAGGCGTCGCGTCATCCGGTCGTAGCTCGCGCCCTGCAAGGCCATCGCCCCGAGCGAGACGTGGAGCGACGTGCCCACGACTTGCGGCTCGTCCCGGACCGCCCGAAGCGCGACGACCGCGCAGCCACCGGCCGGGATGAGGTCGAGGGTGAGCCGGCCAGTCAGAACCCCCAGGTAACGCTGGCTCCAAAACTCGAAGCCGTGGTAGCGCCCCGGCGGCAAGCCGAGCGCTTCCAGGCGGATGACCCGGGCAACCGGCACGTCACGCGGATTCAACACCAGCAAAAGGGTGTAATCCCCTCGATCGCGCGCCACTCGACACTCGAAGAGCGACGGCCCGCCGGGGTCGAAGGGGTTGATCGGCACGATCGACCCCGCGTCAGTCGGCGGGAGGCAGGCGCGCAGAATCGCCATTCGATCGGGGGTGAGCGCGGATGGGTCGCCGTCGAGAGTGACCATTCCCCCGGCAAAGCTGGCGATCGACGCGGCCGCCCGAGCTTCGTCCAGCGTTTGCTCGGGCCAATCGAGACGGAGCGGCCCGGAGCCGGTCAAGCAGCCGGTATCGTGAAGAAACGCCCGAAGTGGCGCCGAAGGATCGGCGCGCCACAGTGGGCGACGGTCGGTTAGCACGGCGTCCGCGAGGTCAAGGCACGGGAACAACGGCGCCATGGACGCGACGAGCGGGTGGTCGCCCAGCGACTCTTTGAGCGCCCGCAGGCCAATCCGTAAGCCTTGAATCGGCGAGCTGGCGGGGCTTCGGCGCCAGCCCGAGACAACGTTCTCGCTCAGAGATTCCGCGATGACGAGGTCGAACGCCCAGTCGTCGATGACCCGCCGGCCGACTGAGCGCACCCATTCTTCGACCGCCGGTTGACTCAGATCGAGGCTAAAGACGTCCGTCCTACCCACACCGACCGCGATCGGATCGCCGGTCGGCGCGCGCACCACCCAGGACGGATGTCGTCGAAACAAATCCGACGATCGTTCGACGAGAAACGGCGCTCCCGCGATCCCCGCGTGCTGACCCTTGGAGTGGATCGCCTCCGCCATTGCCGCCAAACCGCGCGGAAAGCGGGCGGGGTCGGACGTCCAATCGCCAGTGGCCCGTTGCCAGCCCGGGCCAATCGTGACCGCGTCAAGCGCGGTCGCCCCGGCCCAGCGCCCGAGCGTTCCGAGCCGATCCAGCGCGGGTCTCGCGCGCGGTTCGGCGTTGTCTCCGTCGCCGATGATCCACTGCACCGTCGTGGGCGTCCGCCGCTTCGGAGGATGGCGGGATCGCCAGCGCTCGGCGAAACGCGGCAGGGCATCTCCGACCGGGCCAACGCCCACCCAGAGCGGGCCGCTCGTTACCTCGCTCGTTCCCAGGTCGATCGTTCCGAAATCGGCGGCACTGCCCAGGCCCAGGTGCCATCGATCGAAGGCGTCGAATCGATAGCGCCCCACCGCGGCCTCGGCCGCGAGGAAGCCAAGCGTCAACTGAAAGCGCTCATTTGGAGCGCCGAGGGCGGCGAGCCCGGTCGCGGTCACCCGGACACCCGGTTCGGCCGCCGACACCGACGCCGGCGCGTCGGCCGACCAGCCCGCGTCGAACACGCGCCAGGCAGTGGTCTCGGAGGTCAGGTTGGGCAACCGCCCGTCGCTCGCCCGAGGGCCGAGGGTGAGGTTGGGGATCGCCGAGTCGGCATCCGTCAATGGGGACAATGAGCGAAGCGCGAGTCGATACTGGCGGGGAGCGCGAACCGACAACTCGGCGGTCAGGTCCGGAGCATCGGTGCGAACCGCGAATCGCTGGCAGACCAAGAGTCCATCAGGCCAGGTCCGCCAGATCTCGAGCCGGCGCGCGCAAGGCTCCGACGTCGCCGGCTCGCACGACACGAAGACCGAACCGGCGATCTCACGCCCCACCGCCTGACCAACGGGGTCGACCAGCCCGACCGTCGCGGTGGCATCGATCTGCCAGGTCATCTCTCCCAGGGCGCCCCTGGCGTGCCAGCGACCATTCGCCAGGTCGTATTCGAGCTCGAGGCAGCAACCTCGGATCACGAGCGCGCGCGGCGCCGCGGTCGGTTGGCGACTCCGCGTCGTGGTCACGGGTCGATCATTCGAACGGCCCCCTGGCCCGAAATCTTCCGGAATCGGGTGCAAGAGCTACGCCAACCGGGCTCACGTTCCCAAGTGCCGCCACCTCGGACCAATCTGGTAAGATAGAAGGGTGCACGGAGGGCAAAAATGGCGGTTCTGGCCTGGCCGTTTCGCATCTTGTGGCGCCTGCTGACCGCGATCCTCGCCCTGACCGGGCGCCTGATCGCGCTTGCCGTCGGGCTGCTTCTCCTGCTGGTCGGCATGCTGCTGACCGTGACCGGCATTGGCGCGGTGATCGGCATCCCGTTGATCGCGCTTGGGCTCCTCCTGATCGCGCGCGGCATTTTCTAGTCATTCCACCCGGGGCCAATACTCGAG
>JBOGTX010000786.1:0-2184 GCA_050695695.1 Chloroflexota bacterium | reverse complement strand
CCCTACTCGGGATTCTCAGCTTTCCGACATCCAGGAGGTCGGCATCGATTGTGCCATATGCAGTTTCTGTTTCAATCCCCTACTCGGGATTCTCAGCTTTCCGACAGTGGGGCCCTGGGCCCCCGGTTTGCCGTGTCTGGGCGCTCGTTATTGTACCACGTGGGCGCGTTTTGCGAGCACCTCCTCCCGCCACTGGCGAAACTCGGCGGCGGGAATTCGGGGTTGCGCCGGATCTGGCGGTATCACTGGGGAATTCGCCATCGAGCACCTCGGGGGTTTTCGTCAGAGCCGGAGCGCTCGCGGGCCAAAGTCCGCCATCGCGGCCACCAAACCCCGGTGGGCGACCCGCTCCCACCGGACCAACTCCGACGTGGAGTCGATGGCTGGACATGCGTTCGGCCGGGGAGACGCGGGGATCGATCGAATACTTCGTCGAGGACTCAACGCCCCAGATCCGGATCCCACTGGCGGTTCGAGGTGCGGCGAACGTAGGCCCGGGTCGCGTCGAAGACCGGCTGGTAGTCCCAGGGGTGGTACTGGCCCTGGAAGAGCGCCTCTTTGAGAAAGCCCCGGAGGCGCTGGCTCGCCAGGACTTTTTGCTCTTCTTCCGCGGGATCCCAGCCGTCGAGGAGCCGGGCGCGGATCTGCCGGGCCAGATCGGCGTGGCGAGGGTCGGCCGCGAGGTTTCGCCATTCGCCGGGATCGGTCGTCAGGTCGAAAAGCTGATCGGGCCGCTCGTGGACGTAGACGAACTTGTGCTGGCCGGTGATCAGGGCGCGAATCGGCTTGATCGTCGCCTCGCCTTCGTTCTCGATCACCACTTCGTTCGGCCAGTGGTCCGGCCGCTCCCCGGCGAGGAACGGCGCCAGGCTGTGGCCGTCGAGGCGGTGTGGCAGGTCGGGCGGCATGGTCAGGCCGGCCAGATCGAGCAGCGTCGGGTAAAGATCGACCAGCGAGACGTTCTCGTCGACCCGCCGCCCCGGGGCGATGCCCGGTCCGGCCACGATCAGCGGGACGCGGGTGGCCCACTCGCGGTGGATCCGCTTGAACCACATGCCGTGCTCGCCACACTGGTCGCCGTGGTCGCTGGTGAAGATCACCACGGTGCTCCGATCCAGCCCCAGCCGCGCCAGCTCGCTCCAAAGCTCGCCCAGCCGGTCGTCCACGTAGCTGGTCGAGGC
The DNA here is from genome assembly GCA_050695695.1 of Chloroflexota bacterium. Lineage (GTDB taxonomy): Bacteria > Chloroflexota > UBA6077 > FW602-bin22 > CADDYW01 > JAJPKB01. The sequence continues at coordinate 1,003 of JBOGTX010000786.1, read as the reverse complement.
GTAGTAGCCGCGACGGGAAAGGTAGACGTCCTCGCGGGTCAGCGCCACTCGATCGACCCCGTGGTAGGTGTTCACCCAGATATCGGCGGGGTGGGGCCGGTAGCCGGGCGGCGGATCGGCCGGCAGGGTCAGGTCAATTCCAGCGTAACGATCCCAGTACTCCGGGGTCGCGACGTAGGGATCGTGGGGATGGGTGTAGGAGACGCAGAGGAACCAGGGCTGCTCGGCCGACGAGCCGCGGCGGCGGGCGAGGCCGCGGAGCTTTTCGAGGGCGCGAAAGTGGACTTCTTCGTCGTATTCGAGCTGGTACGACCACGGGATCGGGCCGGACTCCTTCACCATCTGGGCCATCTGACGATCGTAGCTGCCGCCGACCTCCCGGTCGCCGGGCAGGCCGACCCGGCGGGGCGGATCGCCCTGGACCGCCCAGGACTTGGTCCAGAGGTAATCGGCCGGGTAGACGTCGGTGGTCAGGCGCTCCTCGAAGCCGTGGAGCTGATCGGGTCCGACGAAGTGCATCTTGCCGGAGAGGGTGGTCAGGTAGCCGCCCCGGCGCAGGTGGTGGACGAAGGTCGGCACCGAGGCGGGCAGCTCCTCGGCGTTGTCGTTCACCGGCAATCGGCTGGCGAGCTGGCCGGCCAGCATCGACGCGCGCGAGGGCGCGCAGAGCGGGTTGTTGCAGTAGCTACGCGCGAAGACGGTGCCCTGCTCGGCGAGCCGGGCCAGATGGGGCGTCTGGACGTCCGGGTTGCCGTAGGGCGAGGTGGCCAGCGCGCTGAGCTGGTCGGCCATGACCAGCAGGATGTTGGGCGGCATCAGGCAAACTCGCTGTAGTCGCTTCGCACGGTTGCCCCTCTTCGAGCTTTGCTCACGCCGATTATAGCGCGGATCCCGGCCTTCGACGCGTTCGCCCGGCCCGAGCACCCGCGACCGCCCGTCTGGCTCGCGCGGCGGTCACGGTGCTCGCGTCGTCGAGAAAACGCGCCATCAACGCGTTGTACGC
>JBOGTX010000785.1:0-2544 GCA_050695695.1 Chloroflexota bacterium | reverse complement strand
TCAGGGGGTAGAGAAGAGGCCGGGAGAGAGGTCTCCGCGCCACGGCCCGCCGGGCCGAAATTCGCGATGCTTCATGATCCTTTGACGCTGGATCCTAGGCGGAGCGCCGCGCTTCCTGGATCGCCTGCCAGACGCGCTCGGGCCGAAGCGGCATGTCGAGGTGGCGAATGCCGAGCGGCGCCAGGGCGTCCATCACCGCGTTGACGACCGCCGGGGCCGAGCCGATCGTCGCCAGCTCTCCGATTCCCTTGACCCCCAGCGGGTTGAGCGGCGTCGGGGTCTCGGTTCGATCGGTCTCGAACGACGGTAGCTTCTCGGCGATCGGCACGGCGTAATCCATCAAGGAGCCGGTGATCAACTGGCCGTCCGTGTCGTAGCTCACTTCTTCCCAGAGCGCCTGGGCGATACCCTGGGCGAGGCCACCGTGGACCTGCCCCTCGACGAGGAGCGGGCTGATCACTCGACCGCAGTCGTCGACCGCGACGTAGCGCTGGAGATCGATCTCGCCAGTGTCGGGATTCACCTCGACGACCACGACGTCGGCGCCAAAGGGGAAGGTCGTGCCCGGTGGGCGGTAGAAATCGATCGCCTCGAGACCGGTGCCGATCTCGTCGGGAAGGCTGCCGCCGTAGGCCGCGCTCGCGATCTGGGCGAGGGTTTGACCACGATCGGTCCCCTTGACGACGAACCGGCCATCTTGCAGCTCGATATCCTCCGGCGCCGCTTCGAGCAGGTGCGCGGCGATCTTGACCGCCTTGGCGCGCACCTGACCCACCGAGCGGTAGAGGGCGACGCCGCCCACCGCCATGCCGCGCGAGCCCATCGTGCCAATGCCCTGGGGCGTGCGCGCGGTGTCGCCGTGAACGACCACCACGTCGTCCATCCCGACTCCCAACTCGTCGGCGACGATCTGGGCGAAGCTCGTCTCCTGACCCTGGCCGTGCGGCGAAATGCCGGTCAGCACGGTGACCTGACCGCTCGGCTCGACTCGCACGTTCGCGCTGTCGAAGGGACCGAAACCGCAGATCTCGGTGAAGGTCGAAAGGCCAATGCCCATGAGCCGCCCCTGGGCGCGGGCGCGCTGCTGCTCGGCCCGCAGCTTCGGATAGTCGGCGATCTCGAGCGCCCGGTCGAGGGCCTTCGCGTACTCACCGCTGTCATAGGTTGGGCCGGTCGGAGTCTTGTAGGGGAAGGCATCGGGTGGAATGAAGTTCTGGCGACGCACCTCGGCGGGATCTTTGCCCAGCTCGACCGCCAGCAGATCCATCATACGCTCGAGGTAGTACGCGGCCTCGGGCCGGCCCGCGCCGCGATAGGCTCCGGTCGCCATGGTGTTGGTATAGACGCCCTTGATCTCGAGGTCGACGTTTGCATAGTGATACACCCCCGACATCAGCCAGCCGGTTAGCGTGGGCACGAAGGCATCGCGGGGATAGGCCCCGAGATCCGCGACCAGGCGCATCTTCACGCCGGTCACCGTGCCGTCGCGCTTCGCGGCGAGCCAGAGCTCGTTGACCTGGGCGCGGCCGTGGTGGGTCGTCGCCAGGTTCTCGGAGCGGGTCTCGATCCACTTGACCGGACGGTTCAGCTTGAGCGCCAGCGCGGCGGCGATGATGTCCTCGGGGTAGGTGCTGATCTTCGCCCCGAACCCGCCGCCGACCTCCGGCGCGACCACCCGAACCGCGATCTCCGAGAGCCCGATCGCCCTGGCGATCTGCGAGCGCACGCTGTGGGGATTCTGGGTCGACGTGTAGACGGTCACCCCACGGCTGATCGGATCCGGCTCGGCGAGCACCCCGCGCGTCTCCATCGAGATCGAGGACACCCGCTGATTGGCGATCCGTTGGTGGATCGTGACCTCGGCCTCGGCGAAGGCCCGATCGGGATCGCCGTTCCGGTGGGTCCAGGTGAAGGCGACGTTGTTCGGAACGTTATCGTAGACCAGAGGAGCGCCCGGCCGCATCGCAGCAATCGGATCGGCCACGACGGCCAATGGCTCGTACTCGACCTGGACGAGATCCAGCGCGTCCCGCGCGACGTAGGGACTCTCGGCCACGATCACCGCGAGGGCCTGCCCGACGTGGCGGACCCGGTCGGTGGCGAGTGGATAGGTCACCACCGTGGCGTTCCCCTCCTCGCCGCCACCGCCTTCGCCCCCGCCAAATGGCATCGGGCCGGAGAGCGGCTTGAACTCGTCGCCGGTGATGACGGCGATCACCCCCGGCAGCCTCAGTGCCTCGCTGGCGTCGATTCGGATAACCCGCGCGTGCGCGTACGGGCTGCGAACGAAGGCGAGGTAGCCCAGGCCACGCGGGTGAAGATCGTCGACGTACGACGAGGTACCGGTGATCAGGCGAGGATCCTCTTTGCGCTTGACGCGGGCGCCGATCTGTCTGCTATACACCATGCGGCTTCTCTTTCATCCTGTCGGGTTTCAATTCACGGATCGTCCGGGATTCTACACTATAAAGTGGCGGCCATGGGGCGTCAAGCAGGCATTGGGCGGCAGTAGGGTCATTTAATTGTTCGGGATGCCGATGAGAG
>JBOGTX010000784.1:0-3422 GCA_050695695.1 Chloroflexota bacterium | reverse complement strand
CTGGTGGGCGATCGTTCTCCTGGCCGGGGGCGTCTACTGGCAGCGCAAGCGCCGCCAGGCGCGACGGTCGACGGTCGTCGCGAGCACCAACAACCCGGCGTAGCGGTTGCCGAACTGGCACGGCCTCACTCCCTGCTGCTCTCCATTTCCAATGGAGAGGGGGCGAGGGGGCATATGCGCGAACTTAAGGAGGGGGATGGGGATAAAAGAGGGTGGGATAGGTATTGAGCTTGCCTCTGGTTCGGGAGATTCCATCCGACGGGAGGAAGCTGACGATGACCTATCCCGCCTCGAATCCTTGCCAGAATTGTGCCGAACTCCCGGCTGTCGCCGGTTTGGCGCAGAATGCGGACGACGATGCCGCCTGGCAACACGTGCTCAGCCGCTTGCCGGATGGCTGGGAAGCGAGCGCCCGGGAGACCGGGGCCTTGAAGCGCCGTCGCCTCGTCCGCTCGGCCGGGGATCTGTTGCGCCTGGTCTTGATGTCTACCTTGGTCGATTGGCCGTTTCGTTTGGTGGCGGCCTGGGCCTGTGCCCGCGGCCTCGCCGATCTCTCCGACGTTGCCGCCCGCAAACGCATTCGGGGGACCCTGGCCTGGCTGCAGGAACTGATCAGTGCCCGGTTGGCGGGCGCGCCGGTCGCGGCCCCGGGCGAGGTCCGGGTGCGCTTGATCGATGCGACCACCGCCCAACGTCCGGGCAGCACCGGGACCGATTGGCGCCTGCACCTGAGCTTTGATCTGGGCCAAGCACGCATGCGCGGCGTGGAAGTCACCGATGTCCACGGCGGGGAGACGTTCGTGCGTCATCCCACTCAAGCGGAGGAAATCAGTGTGGCCGACCGGGGCTATGCGCATCGGCGGGGGATCGGGACGCTGGTGGCGCAAGGAGGGGCGATCGTCGTGCGAACGAACTGGCAGAACTTGCCGTTGGAGGAAGAAGACGGCACCCCGCTGGACCTGATCGGGTGGCTGCGCCAGGTCCCGGCCAGCGCGCCGGGCGAGCGGTCGGTCCAGGCCAAGACGCCGCAAGGCCGCGTCGAGGTGCGGCTTTTGGCCCGCCGTCTGAGTCAAGACGCCGCCGACCAGGCGCGGCGTCGGCTGCGCAAAGAGGCCCGCAAGCATGGGCGTAGCCCGGACGCGCGGAGCTTGGAGGCAGCGGGGTTCATTATCCTGGTCACGACCCTCGACGCCCCGACCTGGCCGGCCGAGGCGGTGCTGGCCCTTTATCGGTTCCGCTGGCAAATTGAGCTGGTCTTCAAGCGGCTCAAAGGGGTGCTCCAACTGGACAATCTGCGGATGAAAGATGACGAATTGGCTCAGGTTTACTTGCACGGGAAGATTCTGGCCGCCCTCCTGATCGAGGGCGAGCAGCAGGGCGAGCCGTTGTTGCAGAGCGAGTGGTTGGAGGCGGTGGAGCAACCGGTGAGCCCGTGGCGCTGCCTGGTCTGGTACGCCCAGGCGCTCAAGGACGCGGTGCGGGGCCGCCTGGACTGGGAGACCCTGCACGCCGCCTTGCCCCGACTGGGGCGCTACCTCCGGGACCGGCCGCGCAAACGCAACCAGCAGGCGGCCACCGCGCGGGCCTTCCTTGCCACTCGGCTCCTGATTACGTCTCATGCGATTCCCCCTCTCTCGCCTGCTGCTTAAGTTCGCGCATATGGGGCGAGGGGGTGAGGCCCGCGGCCTCTAGCCCTGGGTCGGCTCGATCGTGTTGATCCAGAGGGGCGAGGTCCGGTGCCAGTTCGCGGTGTTGATGTACGGATTCTTTTCGTTCGGCCAGTTCGTCCAGTACATCGTGCTGACCGGAATCCGGTGGTACCACTGGACCAGGCCGATATCGGGGAGGGCGGGAATCCAGATCTGCATCGCCTGGTGGAACATCTGCTCGAGCTTGGGATCGGAGGGCGCGGTCTGGCCCATCTCGTCGACGATCTTATCGAAGTTGTCGTCCTTCCAGCGATAGGGATAGACCGCCGGCTGACCGGTCGGCGCCGAGAAGCGGCTCTGGTAGAGGCGCAGGGTGAAGTACGGATCGCGCACGCTGCCACCGTGACCGCTGATGAAGGCGTCCTCGCTTCCCTCGGCCTCGAGGGTGCCGGCATTGTCCGGCGTTTTGAAGTCGGCGTCGAAGCCGGCCTTGCGAAGCTGCGCGACGAGGACCGGCGTGATGTCTTGCATGATCTGGGAGATTATGATGACGAGCGACATGCGCTTGCCACCCTTGGCCCAGAAGCCGCCCTGGTCCTTGGCGTAGCCCTTCGCCTGCATCATCTGCGCGGTCTTGTTCAGGTCGAAGCTATCGATCGGGTTCTGCTGGAGCAGGTCCGACAGGCCCTTCATGTAGTTGACCAGCGACGGGAAGTTCGGGTAAGGCAGCTCGGTCGACGTGCCGGCGCCACCGTAGCCGACGTCGACGATTTGCTTGCGATTGATCGCGTGGTTGATCGCCCAGCGAATGTCGGGATCGTTGAACGGCGGCTTCGAGTCGTTGAAGCCGAGCGAGACCGGCCACCAGTCAAGGTAGCCATAGGGCGAGCCGTTGTTCGCCGGCCAGACTTCGAGCTTCGGGTTCTGCGCCAGCGCCGCCTTCGCGTTGCGGGGGCGGAGGTCCAGCGTCTGATCGGCCTGGTTGCTGACCAGCAGCTCGACCAGCTTCGGCTCATCGTACTCGGGCAGGTAGACGATTCGCTGCACCTTGGGAAGTGGATGGAAACCGGCTTTCGCCGCCCACCAGTCGTCGCGCCGGTCCCAGATCTTCTGGTCCGCGCTCGACAGGGTCAGGTGCCACGGGCCGGTCACGACCGGCCAGCTCTGGCTCAGGTCGAAGTTGGTGAAGGTCGTCGGATCCTTGTCCTTCCAGATGTGCTCGGGCTGAATCTGAACGCCGATGTCCTCGTGGAACTCGAAGTAGCTGAAGAAGAAGCGCGGGTTGGGGTTGGTCAAAGTGACCTGAACGGTGTGATCGTCGACCGCGGTCGCTTCCTTGACCCACTGCTGCATATCGGTCGACCAGGTCAGCTTCGGAGCGTGGTCCTTGAGCATGTTGATCGTGAAGGCCACGTCGTTGGCGGTGAACGGCTGGCCGTCGCTCCAGGTGACGTTCGGACGAATCTTGATCGAGAGCTGGCTGTAATCCGCGCTATACGAATAGCTCTCGGCCAGCCAGGGAATCTCGCCGTCCTTGCACTCCATGCCCGAGGGACCGCAAACCGCGCTCGTATAGTATGGATTGTAGTAATACAGCGGCTCCATCGCGAAGTTGTAGCCGCTGCGGGTGATGCCGGTGAGGAACGGGTTCATGAGCTGAACGTCGGCGAACTGGTTCGGCGGGCCGTCGGCACACCCCAGGATCAACGTTTGATTGCGCTGAACCTGCTTGGCTGCCTGAGGCGCGGTCTGAGCGGCCGGGCTGCTCTGGGG
>JBOGTX010000783.1:0-2078 GCA_050695695.1 Chloroflexota bacterium | reverse complement strand
GGTTCGAGCACCGATCCTGATCGCGAAGCTTCTCTCCCCGCGTCGGGGAGGGATCGAGGGAGAGGTCCCCGGGCTGACGCGCGCAACTAACTGACTGACCTGAACTCGGGATGCCTCGTGGGTCAGGGTAAGTGCCCGGGGCGAGCGATGGGCGCCAGGTCCAGCCCCTCACCCCCTCCTTCTCCCAGAGGGAGAGGGAAGGAGACACTCGTGAGATCCACGTAGTCTTTCCCGCCGTCGACCGGCAGGCGCTGGCCGGTCTTCAGCAGATACATCCCGGCGATCAAGCGGTACCGCCCGGCTGGCAGGTCGGGCTGCAGTGGCAGAGAGTGCGGGTCGAGAACGGTCTCGCCGGGCAGCCACGACGTCGTCGGTAGCTCGCCGGAGGCCGGCTGGCTGTCCGATTGGGCAACGAGCTGACCGGCGCCGTTCAGAAGCTGGACGAACGCGGTGTAGTCCTCGTCGAGCGGACGATCGGCCCGCCAGTGCAGCGTGACCGACAGCGCGCCGTCGGCCATCCGCTTCGGAGGATCGATCCCGATCAGGTCGACGTCGGTTCCGAGCCGCGCGTTCAACACGACGCTCGGCGCGGGTGGCGGCTGGCTCGCCACGACCCGCGCCTCGCCAAGGATCAGGCCGGCGATGCCCGGCTGTCCCCCTTCGATCGGCAGCCGCCGATCGGTATCGCGATGATAGATCGCCACCTGCACTTTATAGAGCCCCGGCGCGGCCTGCTTTGGCACCGGAATCCGATAGTGGCTGAAGACCACGTCGCCGGGCCGCCATTCTTGCGTCGGGTAGCCCAACCCCTCGACGTCGCTGACCTCCCGCCAGCGCTGATCGAGCAGTTGCGCGAGCATCTGGTATTGTCCCGGCGGAGGTTTCTGAATGACCTGCCAGGCCAGGGTGGCGTTCAATGTCTCTCCGGGCCGGACCGGTCCATCGAGGCGCGCTCCAAGCGGCTTCATCAGGCCGGCCACCTGCCCGGCCACCGGTCGCATCCGCGGGTCGTCGAGGAGGGTCCGCACCTGGGCGCGAATCTGGTCGGGCGTGAGTCGATAGGCCAGGAAAAGGGGGGGTGGCGTCCCGGCGTAAATACCGGACGGGAAGGACTGTGACCCGACGAGGTCGCTCGCCGGGAAGAGCTGGTTGACCTCGGAAGGCATGCCACTGAAGGCCAGGACGTAGAGCGCCGGTCGCTGCGAGTCGGGCGAAAAGGCGACGCTCTGCGTGCCATCGAACCAGCGGAGCGAGGGGTAGACCGGGCGGGCGATTTGCGCCAGCGTCGGATGGTGATAATAGGGATTGCTGACGAAGACGTCTTCCTGGGCCGGGCGCGCCGCGCGATCCAGGAAGCGCGCCTGGGCAACCGAATCGGCCATCCCTTCCCAGGCGGCGCCGAAGCTTGGCGCCCAGACGACGAAGTAATCTCTCGCGGTCCACCCGGTATCGACCAGCAGCACCAGCCCGACCAACACCGTCGCGACCTTCGGTCCCCAGGTCCACCGCCTCGCCAGCACCCGCCAGAGCCAGTCCAGCCCGAGTGCCGGAACGAAATACACCGCCGGAACCAGCCCCATCGCCCGAAGGGTGTAGGCGCCAACGTCCCAGGAGAGCAGGCTGGGGAAAAACATCGCCGCGATCCAGATCAAGACCAGCGCCGCCGCGTCGTCTCGCTGCCCGAGCCGGCGAAGCAGCACGATCGCCCCGCCGTACAACGCGATTCCCACGGCACCGACGAACATCGGGCGGCCCGGAATGTTGTAGCGCCACATCGGCTCGCCCGAGATCGTGAAGCTTTTCAGCATCTTCAGGGTGTTATCGGCCAGCATCTCCCAGGGGTGCCCGCCGTTCACCCCCGGCAGGAAGATGAAGACCTGTTGCATGCGCGCCGAAAACGTCCCCGGGTTCAGAACGAAGAAGGCGGCCAGGGGCGCGGCGACGACGATGGCGACCGCGGCGAGCGTGCCGATCCGCAAGAGATCCCGCCGCGTCGGTCGCGCCCCGCGGAGCAGCAGCCAGCACCCGAATCCGATGAAAACGCCGGGGAACGCGCGCGCCCCGAGGTAGGTATAGAG
>JBOGTX010000782.1:0-8260 GCA_050695695.1 Chloroflexota bacterium | reverse complement strand
GACCTCGAGCGTCGATTATCAATCACTGGCGGAGTGCCGCTACCTGATTCGTCGGTTCCTGGCATCCAGCGAGGAGCTGGCGAAGGGAAAGGGAATGACGCCGCAACAGCACCTGCTCATGCTGGCGATCGCGGGACGGCCCGCCGGCGAGGAGCCAACGATCCGATATCTCGCGGATCGGCTGCGGATCAAGCACCATAGTGCGGTAGGGCTCGTCGATCGACTCGGGGCGCAGGGACTGATCGAACGCGAGCATAGCTCGATCGACCGGCGCCAGGTCTTCGTCCGATTGACCAAACAGGGTGCCGCGGTGCTGGAGAACCTCTCGGCAAGTCACCGACAGGAGCTGCGGACCCTGGCACCCCGCCTGGTCGACGCCCTGCGCGCGGTCGTGTCATCCTCCTGAAGGGACGCGTCCTGGCCGGTCACGCCGTCGTTCCGTACAATGGTCGGTAGCCAGGCGCCGGGCTCATTCGGACTGAAGCCGCCGCCGGGCGACCAATCTCGCGACGACCAGGAGTACCGCTGCCGATGTCGGAATTAGAGATTCGCCCATTGCGCCCCGATGAGTTCCATCGCTTCGCCGAGATCTCCACCTACGCCTTTTCCGGGAAGGTGCCGGATGAGCGCGCGGACGCGTTGAAGCGGCGGATCGTGCCCGAACGCGACGTGCTCGTCGCGGTCGAGGCTGACGAGATCGTTTCACAAGTGTTGATGTACGAGTTTGGCGTGTGGATCGACGGCGCGCGCTTTCCCACCGCGGGACTCGCGGACGTCGCGACGGTGCCGGAGCGGGCGCGCCACGGATACGCCCGCCACCTGTTGCGGGCGGCGCTGCCCTGGATGCGCGACACCCTCGGCGTGGCCCTGGCGACGCTCTATCCGACGGTTTATCCACTCTACAGCGGGCTCGGCTGGACTCTGGCCGAAGATGGGCTTCGCTACCGTGGCCCGGCCGAAGCGTTTCGGCCATCACCCAGGTTACCCGTCGAGCCGGGGGGACGAGTCCTTCGCCGCCCGGCCACCCGCGATGACGTGGACTTGCTCGAGCCGATCTATCGGGCATTCGCCGCGCCACGATCGGGATACCTGGATCGGCCGAGATGGTACTGGGAAGACTCGGTCCTTCGGGCTCAAGGGACGACCCCGCGCTGGCTTGGCCTATGGTATGGCGCGGACGGAGAGCTCTCCGGTTACGTCCTCTACGACCCATCGACCACCCCGGGCTCGAGTTCCGATCCTCACCTGTACGAGCTGATCGCGAGCCGCGCGGCTGGCTACCGCGATCTGCTCACCTTCGTCTCGGCGCACAATCTCTGGAACGGCGTGACCTTCGACGCCGGGCGAGACGTCCCCTGGACGACACTCGTCGCCAATCCTCACCTGCTCGAAGCCCAGGTCCCATTGCGCGGGCACTTCATGCTTCGCTTGATCGACGTCCAGCGGGCGATTTGCTTGAAGCGCCCAACCGCGGTGGACCGGCGCGACGATCTAACCTTGAACGTGCGCGACGACGACGCTCTCTGGAACGACGGCACCTGGCTGATTGGCCAACGAGGCGACCGCTGGACGTGTGAAGCGGCGCCCGACCGCGAGCCCGCGGCGACGGTCGACATTCGGACGCTCGCGGCGCTCTTCACCGGCTTTCTCCCGGTTCGCCAGGCGCTCGAGGCCGGCCTGCTATGGGCACGGGATGACGCGCGGTCGACCCTCGAGTCGCTCTTCGCCACGCAATATCCGCCGCGCTGCGCCGACCACTTCTGACGCGGCCGCCCGCGCCAAACGTGCCATACCAAATGTACCGCGGGAACCGCCTGGCGCGGGCGCGCTTCACCCTATACTGACGATGGTGAGCGTTCGCTCAGGTCCGGTTGACGATCGCGCCCGACGTGGGGGGTCTCGTGGTGGTGGGGTTGGAGCGCGCGGGGTTGGCTCGATCGTCGACCGGAACCCTGGTTTGGACAACGTCGGGGAAGCGTGAGGTGCCAGCATGCAAGTCGTGACGGTTATGAATCAGAAGGGCGGAGTTGGCAAGACGACGACGACGCTCAACCTCGCGGCGGCCCTCAAGGAAGTTGGCTGGCGGGTTCTCGTGGTCGACTTCGATCCCCAGGGTAGCCTGTCGACGTGCTGCGGGGTGAGCGAACCGGGTCGATTAGGTCCGGGGCAGACGATCGCCGATGCCGTTCTGACCACGGTCCGAGGACCCGCGGCGCGCCGAGTCTCGCTGCGCGACGTCGTCGTCTCGACCCGGTCGGGGATCGACCTCGTACCGTCGAGTCAGCAGCTCGCGACCGCGGAAGCCGCGCTCTACACGGTGTACGGGCGGGAGTACGCCCTTCGCGATACCTTACACGAGGCGCGAGACTATTACGACTTGATCCTGGTCGACAGCGTTCCGACGCTCGGGCTGCTCGCGGTCAATGGGCTCGCCGCCGCCGACGGCCTGATCATCCCGGTCCAGGCCGAGTATCTGGCGGTCTTCGGTCTGGCCCAGCTTCTTCACAACGTCGCGCTGGTGCGCGAACGCCTGAATCCGCGCCTGGAGATCTGGGGCGTCTTGCTGACCATGGTCGATGGACGAACCCGGCACAGCCGCGAGGTGGTCGCGGCGGTGCGCGAGACTTTGCCCGGCCAGGTACCGGTGTTCGACACGCAAATTCCCGTCGACGTGCGTTTAAAAGACAGTGCGCGAGCCGGCATTAGCGTCCTGGGGTACGATCCGGTCGCCCGAGCGTCCGTGGCCTACCGTGAGCTCGCGGGCGAGGTTGGCCGCCTACTGGGTGCCGTGAAAGCCGGCGAGGCCGAGCCGACTCCGGATCCGCCGAAGCAGCTTGTCGAGGCAACGCCCTTCGAGATGGCGTCGCCAGTCGGCCCGGCCGACGGGCCAGCCGCCCGAGGAACCGAATCCTTCAGCCTGGCCTCACGCCTTGGCCCGAGCGGCCGTCCAGCCGAGCAAGCGTGGGATCATTCGGGACTCGCCTCGGTGGGCGCGCCGATGAACCGAGTCGGAGCGTCGAGCCTGGTCGCCCCCACGGCGCTGGAGTCGTCGCTGGCCAACCCGGAGCTATCGCCGATGCCGCTCGATGCGGGATCGATCGATTTCGCGCGGCCCGCCTATTCCACGGGCCCGACGACCGCGTCATTGGCCGAGGACGACGGGTTCGACCCGGATACCTTGGACCTGGACGAGCCGATCGCGTCGAGCGCGGGGGGCGCCGCCAGCCGGACGAGCGACGGCAGGCGAGCCGAGGCAGCCGAGCTGGCCGCGGTTGGCCAGACGGAGGACGACGACGGAGAGATGGCCGGCGATACCGCGAGATCGTTCAAGCGGATCCGGGTGCTCAAGTGGAGGACCTAGGTTCGGCGTCACGCCCGGGATAGTCGGACGCGCGCGGAGAGTAGCGATGAGTGAGTCGGATCGAGTGATGGTACGAATGCAAACGAGAGGGCGAGTCACCGTTCCGGTAGCGTTCCGTCGTCGGTTCGGTTGGGCCGAAGGCGCGGAAATCGGCATGGAAGAAACCGTCCACGGTATCCTGATCGCGCCGCGCCTGGCCTCGACCCGGCCGGGCCTGGCGCCGGTCGACGGGTGCTCGATGGGGGAGGATCTGCTACGCCGCGATCTCAACTCGGGGCCGACGGCGCCAAGTCCAGGCGTCCTGACGATGCTTCGGCTCGGCGATGCGCTTCGTTCCCGCCTTCGAGCGCCGATTCCGGCCGGCGTCGGCGATTAGGGCGATCAGCCCGAAGGCTTCAGCGCCCGACTCCGACCGCGCCGACGCCGACGGCGATTGGCCGCCAGCCTGGGCGGTTGGCCTCGTAGTCGGCGATGTCCGACTCGTGCTGGAGGGTCAGGCCGACGTCGTCTAACCCATTGAGCAAGCAGTGGCGCCGAAACGAGGCAACTTCGAACGGCACCGAGAGTCCCTGATCGTCCTCGACAAGATTCCGCTCCAGATCGACGGTGACCCGGTAGCCCGGCGCCGCCTTCGCCCGCGCCAGGATCTCGTCGACCGTCTCTTCGGGCAGCCGCACTGGCAAGATGCCGTTCTGAAGGCAGTTGTTATAGAAGATATCGCCAAACGACGGGGCGACGATCGCGCGAAAACCGTAGTCCAGGAGCGCCCAGGGCGCGTGCTCGCGCGACGAGCCACAGCCAAAGTTGCGGCCCGCCACCAGAATCGTCGCGCCCTGGTATCCGGGCTGGTTGAGCTCGAAGTCGGGGTTCGGTTGACCGTTCGGGAGCGAGCGCCAGTCGAAGAAGAGGAACTCGCCGAAGCCGGTCCGTTCGACCCGCTTGAGAAATTGTTTGGGAATAATCTGATCAGTATCGACGTTGACCCGATCGATTGGGGCGGCAACCCCATTCAGACGGATAAATGGCTCCATGTTCTCAGCCCTCGATGTTCCAGTCTCGAATGTCGACGAAATGCCCGGCGATCGCGGTGGCCGCCGCCATGACCGGGCTCACCAGGTGGGTTCGACCACCCTTCCCTTGACGCCCTTCGAAATTGCGATTCGACGTGGAGGCGCAACGCTCGCCCGGTTGGAGAATGTCCGGGTTCATGCCAAGGCACATCGAGCAGCCGGCCTCGCGCCACTCGAAACCAGCCTCTTCGAAGACCCGGTGCAGCCCTTCCTGCTCGGCCTGGCGTTTAACGCTGGTCGAGCCCGGAACGACCATCGCCCGTACGCGGGGGCTCACCTTTCGACCGCGAACCACCTTCGAGGCGGCGCGCAAATCCTCGATCCGCGCGTTCGTACACGAGCCGAGGAAAACGCGATCGACGCCGATTTCCTGGATCGGGGTACCCGGCGTCAGCGCCATGTACTCCAGCGCGCGCTCGACCGCGCGCCGGTCCGCTGGATCGGCGTAGGACGACGGATCTGGCACCGTGCCGGTGACCGGGGCGACCATGCCGGGGTTGGTGCCCCAGGTGACGTGAGGAACCAGCGACGCCGCGTCGACCGTCTCGACCCGGTCGAAGCGCGCCCCTTCGTCGGAGGGAAGCCGTTGCCATTCCGCGAGCGCGGCTTCAAAGTCCTTTCCCCGGGGCGCGTGAGGGCGGCCGTCCAGGTACGCGAAGGTCGTATCGTCGGGCGCGACCATTCCGGCGCGGGCGCCGCCTTCGATCGACATGTTGCAGACGGTCATGCGCCCTTCCATCGAGAGGGCGCGAATCGCCTCGCCGGTGTACTCGACGGCGTAGCCGGTGGCGCCGCCGGTGCCGATCTTACCAATGATCGCGAGAATGATGTCCTTCGCCGCGACGCCGTGCGGCAGCCGACCGTCGACTCGGATCTCCATGGTTTTGGGCTTGGCCTGAAGGAGGCACTGGGTCGCCAGGACGTGCTCGACCTCGGATGTGCCAATACCGAAAGCAAGCGCGCCGAACGCGCCGTGGGTCGACGTGTGGCTGTCGCCGCAGACGATCGTGAGACCCGGCTGGGTCAGGCCGAGCTCAGGGCCGATGACGTGGACAATGCCCTGGCGTGGACTCTGGATATCGTAGAGCGTGATGCCAAAATCCTCACAGTTTCGGGTGAGGACTTGAAGCTGCTTGAGCGAGACCTCGTCGGTAATCGGAAGTGACCGCGCCCAGGTTGGCACGTTGTGGTCGGCCGTCGCAACGGTCAGGTCCGGGCGGCGCACGGTGCGGCCGGCGAGCCGGAGGCCATCGAACGCCTGGGGTGACGTCACTTCGTGCACGAGGTGAAGATCGATGTAGAGCAGGGCGGGCTCGCCCGGCGCTTCGCGCACGACGTGCGCATCACAGATTTTGTCGAACATGGTCCGGGCAGACATGGGTGGCATTCCTCACAAGACGGCGCGTGGTGATCCTGGCCGACCTGGCCCTGGTCCGACCGCGTCACCTCGTCTGATTTCGATCGGGCTAATTGTAAATGATCCGAATGATGAGTGAAAGGGCGAATGACACCCGTCCGAGCGTTGGACGTCTTTGGGCCGGGGATCCTATAATTGTGGAGTCAGGGTAGGGCCTTCCGGGCAACGCTCGACCAGGCGCCCCATCCGGCGAGCTTCACGAAAGGGGAGAGCCAACGTGGAAAGTAGCGAGATCGCCGATCGCGCGGGCGGGAAATCTCGCTGGCCTCCCTGGTTGCGCCTGCTTGGCGTCCTGGCCTTCTTCGGTCTGGTTGGCTTCGCGGTCTGGGTGCTGCAGGGCGGCATGAGTCCAGCCGTGGGCGTTCCCCGAGTTGGAAGCTCCGCGCCAAATTTCACCCTGGAACGTGTCGATGGTCAAAAGGTTAGCCTGGAGAGCTACCGCGGCAGGACCGTCATCGTCAACTTCTGGGCGACATGGTGTCCCCCGTGCCGGTCGGAGATGCCGGCGATCGATGCCGCGGCGAAGGCAGACCCCGGGGTCGTCGTCCTGGCGGTTGACCTGGAGGAGGGACCATTGCCGGTCCGCGCCTACGCCGAACAACTTGGCCTGTCATTTTCCCCGCTGCTCGATACCTCCGGGAAAGTGACGGCGCTCTACCACGTCGACTCGCTGCCGAGCTCGTTCTTCATCGGGGCCGATGGCACCGTCCGCGCGATCAACGTCGGCGCGATGGACCAGCGAATGATCGACGCTGACCTCAAGCGATCCACCTCATAAATGCGCGCTCGAACGCGGCCGACGAGTGACCGTCCAGCACGGTGCTCCCCGCGCCGCTGCCAATCACAAAGGAGTGGTTGAATGCATTACTGGAACTACATCGACGGAAGCTGGGTGCCCTCCACCAGCGGTAAGACGTTCGCCAGCCTCAATCCGGCGACGGGCGAGCTGATCGGGGACGTCACCCTGTCGACCCCCGCGGACGTCGACGCCGCCTGTCGCGCGGCCGCCGGAGCGTTTGAATCCTGGCGACGGACGCCGGCGCCGCGACGTGGCGAGATCCTGTTTCGGGCCGGGGAGATCATGATTCGCCGGAAGGAAGATCTCGCGCGCATGATGACGATGGAGATGGGCAAGATCATCAAGGAGTCGCGTGGCGACGTTCAGGAAGCGATCGACATGTGTTTCTACATGGCGGGCGAGGGACGGCGCTCCTTCGGATACACGACGCCTTCGGAGCTGCCCAGTAAGTTCGCGATGGCGGTTCGGGATCCAATCGGCGTCGTCGCGGCGATCACCCCGTGGAACTTCCCGCTGGCAATTCCCGGTTGGAAGATCTTTCCGGCGACCGTGCTCGGCAATACCGTGGTTTACAAGCCGGCCAGCGCGACGGCAATCACCTCGTCGATGATCGTCAATGTGCTGGAAGAAGCGGGCCTGCCGCCAGGTGTTTTGAATCTGATTCAGGGCCCGGGCTCGACGGTTGGTGCGGCCCTTGCTCAAAACGAGAACGTCGCGCTGGTCTCGTTCACCGGATCGACCGAGGTCGGGCGTCAGCTCATGGTCGAGACTGCCCCGAAAATGAAGCGTCTGTCCCTGGAGATGGGCGGAAAGAACGCCATCATCGTCCTTGACGACGCCGACCTGGACCTGGCGGTCGACGGGATCCTCTGGAGCGCGTTCGGCACGACCGGCCAGCGCTGCACCGCGGCCAGCCGAGTGATCGTTCAACGGCAGGTGCACGCCAAGCTGGTGAAGAAGCTGGTCGATCGCACCCGCAAGCTACAGATCGGCAATGGCCTCGACCCGAAGATCGACGTCGGGCCGCTGATCAACGAAAGCCAACTGGAGAAGACCGAGCAGTACGTGAAGGTTGGCATCCAGGAGGGGGCCAGAGTCGTCGCGGGCGGACACCGCGCGTGCGGTGGCGACCTGGATCGGGGCTTCTTTTTCGAACCGACGGTCTTCGACGACGTCGATCCGAGCATGCGGATCGCCAAAGAAGAGATCTTTGGACCGGTGACCGCGGTGATCACCGTCGATACGCTCGCGGAGGCGATTCGCGTCAACAATGGCGTTCCCTACGGGCTTTCGAGCGCGATTTATAGCCGGAACGTCGATCTGGCGTTCGAGGCGATGCGCGACATAACAACTGGCCTGGTCTACGTCAACGCGGGTACGATTGGCGCGGAAGTTCACCTTCCGTTCGGAGGCACCCGGGGCACCGGCAACGGCCACCGCGAGGCTGGCATCGCCGCGCTGGACGTTTTCTCCGAGTGGAAGACGCTGTTCGTGGACTATTCGGGACATCTCCAGCGCGCGCAGATCGACGTCCAGTGATGGGCGCGATCACGCCAGGGCGTCCCGGTCAACCGCCAAAAAGTCTGGTTGTGCATGCCCGTGGCGTCCTTTAC
>JBOGTX010000781.1:0-9730 GCA_050695695.1 Chloroflexota bacterium | reverse complement strand
TCCCCGGCACGACGACTGGACGCGCCGAGCGCATTTTCAGAGATTCGTTACACGATCGCGATGCCGGACGGCGCCGCGCCGGCCGGCAGCCCGAGCGAAAACGGCGAGGCTGGCAGCTCGCTCAGGCTGCCACCACTCACCGCGAGCACGCTGATCTCGGCTTTGTTGCCGTCGACCTGATAGAGGAAACGTCCCGACGGATCCAGCCGGAGGTCGAATGTGCCGAGGCCCGGGCCGCCCCGCAGGCCGGTGCTGGTCACCAGGGTCAGCGAGCCATCCGGATTCACCCGGTAGCTCGAGATCGAGTCGCTCCCGGCGTTGGCGGTGAACAGGTACCTGCCATCGGGCGCGAGGGCGACCCAGCACGGCGCGGTCTGCTGATTCGGATACGGCGAACCGGCGATCGGGGTCAGCGCGCCGTCGTTGGCGATCGCGAAAGCCGAGACGCTGCCCTTGAGACTTCCGCCGTGGGCGTTGGACACGAAGAGCCGGCGGCGCCGTCCCCTGGCGAAAACGCTGCCGAACGGCCCCGGCGCCTGGGCTGGGAAGGGCGAGCCGGTCGCGGGACGAAGGACGCCACCCGGGCCAACCGTCAAGCTGTCGATCAGGCTCGTCGTGACCCGAATGCCGATCAGGTGCCGGCCGGACGAGTCGAGGAGAACGTCGCCGATGCCCGCGCCATCCGGGACCACGAAGGTCGAGCCGGCCAGGGGATCGAGTTGGCCGTCGGGACGAAGAATGAACCCGGTGTAGTTCGAGCCGCCC
Source organism: Chloroflexota bacterium (assembly GCA_050695695.1). Classification (GTDB taxonomy): domain Bacteria; phylum Chloroflexota; class UBA6077; order FW602-bin22; family CADDYW01; genus JAJPKB01. The sequence continues at coordinate 8,965 of JBOGTX010000781.1, read as the reverse complement.
GAACCGGCATTTGCCACGAAGATCCGGTCGTCGTGGACCGCGATGCTGACCGGTGTCACACCTCCGGATGGAAAAGGACTGCCCGCCACCGGCTGCAGCGAGCCATCGCGCTTGATCCGAGATACCGAGATGCCGTTACTCCCTCCGTCGACCGCGAGGAGGAAGCGACCGGTGGCGGACAACTGAATGGCGCCCTGCGACCCGAGGGCGGACCCGGTTCCGGCGCCGCCAACCGGAATCGGCGAGCCGGGGAGCGGCGAGATCGAGCCATCGCCGGCCCGGGCGAATCCCGCGACGAGGTTGGCGCCGGCGGCATTCCCATTCACGTAGAGGTAGCCGACCGGCCGGGATCCCCGGTTCGCCGTCGCATCGGGAGCCGCGAAGGCGGCCACGCTATCCAGGCCGACGACGGTCAGGGCAACGGCGGCCGCGCCGGCCCCGGCGAGCGCGCGCCGGCGAGAAATCCGAATGACATCACCGTGATTCTGGGCCACGATACCATCTCCATCAAATCGAGAATCGAATCTGGATGTCCTCGAGGTGCGGCCGCACGTTGAGTGGTCTCGGACGCTCCCGGAAACGTTACATCCCGGGGGCAGCCAAATTTGCGCTATACTGATTCGTCGAGGTGCGAGGCACGCCGGAATGGGGGCTCGGAGGGGAGGTCGGCCGAAGTGGATTCAGCGGAGACCGGCGCCGAGGGGGCGGCACGCGCGAAGGCGCCCACCTCGCAAGACGAGCCGGTGCTGATCGCGGCGCTGCGTCGAGGGGACGAGCGCGTCTTCACGTCGCTCATCGAGCGCTACCATGCGTCGCTGGTGCGCCTGGCGACCGTCTTCGTGGGCGATCGTGCCGTGGCCGAGGAGGTCGCCCAGGAGACCTGGCTTGGGGTGCTGCACGGCATCGATCGATTCGAGGGGCGATCGTCGATCAAGACCTGGATCTTTACGATCTTGACCAACCGAGCGAAGACCCGAGGGCAGCGGGAGAGCCGAAGCGTTCCGTTCTCTGCCCTTGACCTGACCGAGGAAGGCCCGACCGAGCCCGCGGTGGAACCGGAGCGTTTTCGCCCGGCCGGCGATCGTTGGGAGGGCGGCTGGATCTCCTTCCCGCGTGCCTGGGATGACCTGCCGGAAGAGCGGGTGGTCTCGCGGGAAACGCGGGCCCAGGTCGCGTCGGCGATCGCGGCGCTACCAACCAGCCAGCGCCAGGTGATGACCCTGCGCGACGTCGAGGGCTGGTCCGCCGACGAGGTTTGTAACGCCCTGGGTCTCAGTGAGACCAATCAACGCGTGCTCTTGCACCGGGCGCGCTCGAAGGCGCGTCGGGCGCTCGAAGCCTACTTCGACGTGAAGTGAGCGGGGCGATGAGAATCTTGGCCGGAGTAAAGCCATGTCGCCGTCAAGCGGATTGACCTGTCGAGAATTCGTGGAGCTGGTGACCGAATTTCTAGAAGGAACGATGCCCGGCGAGGACCGATCGCGGTTCGAGCAACACCTCGCCATCTGCCCCGGCTGCGCCACCTACGTCGATCAAATGCGGCAGACCATCTCGCTCGTCGGCCGGATCGCCGAGGAGTCCATCCCCACCGAAGCACAAGCGGTGCTGCTCCGGGCCTTTCGCGATTGGCGGAAGCATCGTGGCGACCGGTAGGGAACCGGGTACCCTCACTCCCGACCCCCTCTCCCAGTGCGCGGGAGAGGGGGCTTTGGAGAAGCACTTTCTGCGAAGACCCTTCCCCCCGCGCCTGGGGAAGGGGTCGGGAGTGAGGGTACCCCGGATCGCATCAAACCTGGCAATCTCCCTCGGGGACGTCGCGTCTCCTGGTAGCGTGGCGAGTGGCACGACAGTTGTACTCAATGCTGGCTAAATATGGTACATTCGCCAGGTTCGTGCCAGTGGGCGCTACAGCGTGGCGAAGTTAGGGGGCGGAAACTCATGAGCACGAATGCGCCGCGGGTGTTGTTGATCGACAGCGAGGCGGATCTCCGCAGTCTCAACGAGCTGATTCTCCGCGAGGCCGGTGATCAGGTCCAGATTCTTCCCCCAAACGCCGATCCGGTCGCCTTCGCCAAACACGCCAGCCCGGATGCGATCGTGGTTTACATTCGGCCCAATCATCCGGAGGATTGGCGGATCATCGACAGCTTGAACGCGGACGCGACGACCGATAAGATTCCGATCGTCGTCCTCTCGACGTCGGAACGCACCCTGGCGGAGGCGCAGGCGGCGCCGGTCGTCACGCGGGTGGTCGTGATGCCGTATGACATCGATGCCCTGCAACGCGCGGTCGCCGAAGCGCTGAAACATCCCCCACCGGCCGCGGTGCTTCCTCCTTCGGCCCAGCCACCACCCGCGGCGCTTGCCGTTGCCGGGCAGATTCTCCATGCCCACGGTCGCGAGATCATCTTACGGGTGCTGAGCCGCCTCCAGCAGATCGAGCCGTTTCAGGCCCGGTTCGCCGAGCTCTCGCCGGGGGTCGTGAATTGTCTGCCGAAGATCATGAGCGCGATGCTCGTCGGCCTCCAGCGTGGCCTGACCCCGGACCAGGCGCTCGCGCCGCCGGAGATCCGGCACGACATCGTCGAGCACGTCGAGCTGCGGGTTCGTCAGGGGCTCGACGCCAGCGCGATGCTCCTCGAATATCAGACGCTCAACGATGAGATGCTTGCTTTTTTGGGGGATCACCTCGGCGAGGCGAAATTCAGCGCGATCGAGGCCTTCGACGTCGCGCGCGTCCTGAACGGCTTCGTCGGCAAGGCCCTGCGGATCGTCGGCGACGACCTGCTGGTCGTCATCAGGCATCCGGACGCGATCCACTGAGGACCGGCTCGCGGAGCGTCGTCAGGCGCCGGAGCCGGGGCGAGACCGCGGCGACGATCGCGACCACGAGGATCGTTCCAATTCCACCGCCCACGACCGAGAGGACCGGCCCGAAGAATTGCGCGGTTAGTCCCGATTCGAAGCCCCCGAGCTGATTCGAGCTGCTGACGAATACCCCTTCGATCGCCGCGACGCGTCCGCGCATCTCATCCGGAATCCGGGTGAGCATGAGCGTGTCGCGAATCACCATACTCACGCTGTCCAGTCCGCCAAGCACCAGCAGCATGGCCAGCGAGAGCTCGAACGAGCGCGAAAACCCGAAGAAGATCGTCGCCAGGCCAAACCCCGCGACCGCGATCAAGAACGTCGGGCCGGCCTGCCGCAGGGGCGGCCGGTGGGCCAGAAAGATCGCCACCCCGAACGCGCCGACCGACGGCGCGGCTTGCAGCCAGCCCAGGCCGGCCGGTCCGACGCCGAGAATGTCTCGCGCGAAGATCGGCAGCAGTGTCGTCACGCCGCCAAAGAGCACCGCGAACAAATCGAGGGTGATCGCCGAAAGGATCACCGGCGTCCGCCGTAGAACGCCGATTCCTTCTCCGAGCGAGCGAAGGGTGACCGGCTCTCTCTTCCCGTTGGCCGCGCGCCCGGGGCGGCGACCCGAGCGCACGAAGAGAAGCAGAACGACGAAGGTGGACCCGGCCAGCGCGGTCAGGACGTAGACGAATGCCGTTCCACCGAGGATCGCGATGAGCGTTCCGCCGAGCGCCGGTCCGACCACCGCCGCCAACTGGCCGACGCTGCTCCGCCAGGACGCGCTGTTCTCGAAGGCCTGCTCCGGCACGAGCTCGGCCGGGAGCGCGTTGGCGGCGGGACCGTTGAAGGCGCTGCCGATGCCTCGAAACAGAAGGCAGCCGTAAACCGCGATCAGCGAGCCGTGCCAGAAGGAGATCGCCGCCAGGCCGAGCGCCGTGAAGACCAGCGTGACCTGGGAAAGGACGACGACCGATTTCCGATCGTACTGGTCGGCGACGTGCCCGGTGACGAAGGCGAGCAGCAGAATCGGCAGGATCTGCACCAAACCGACGATGCCGAGCGCGAGCGCCGAGTCGGTCCGCTCGTAAAGCTCCCAGCCGACGGCGAGGACGAGCATCTGGCTGCCCAGCGAGGCGATGAAGTTGCCGGTCAAAAGAAGGCGAAAGTCGCGATAACGGAGCGCCAGGTAGGGGTCGTGGGAGGTGAGGGTCGTCAATCGTGCTCATCCTGCGTCGCCGGGACGTGTGCATTGAATATACCAGAAGACGGGGCGGTGCGGCTGGGGCAGGTTCTGGTCAAGCTGCTCGACAACGCCGTGAAGCGATCGAGCTGGGCTGCCCGCATATCCACCCGGCGCGCCTCGACGAGCGAAGACAGCGCGCTCGGAATCTGCGATAATGCGCGGCGAGAGGAATCCTCTGGATTCGTGGCGAAGGAGAGGAAACGTGAAGGTAGCAGCCGCGGTTGCCGAGATCTTGAAGCGCGAGGGCGTCCGGTTCCTGATTGGCTACCCGGTCAATCCGATCATCGAGGCGAGCGCCGAGGCGGACATTCGCACGATCATCGTCCGCCAGGAGCGGACCGGCCTCCACATGGCCGACGCGGTGAGTCGCGTCTCATCGGGCGAGCGGATTGGGGTCTTCTGCATGCAACAGGGACCAGGAACGGAGAACGCGTTCGGTGGCGTCGCCCAGGCGTACGGCGACTCGGTGCCGATCGTGGTCATTCCGGCCGGGTATCCGCGGCGGCTGACCAACATTCCACCGAACTTCAACGCCTTTCTGAACTTCCAGCACGTCACCAAGTGGCTCGAGCAGGTCACCTGCGCCGATGCCGTGCCCGACGCGATGCGCCGAGCCTTCACCCAGGTGCGCAACGGGCGGCCCCGTCCGGTCATGATCGAGATTCCGGCCGACGTGATGCGCGAGGACGTGCCCGAGCCGCTGTCCTATCAACCGGCGCCCCGCGCGCGAAGCGGACCGGACCCTCGGGAGGTCGCGCGAGTGGCGCGGGTGCTGGTGCAGGCGAAGCGTCCGGTGATCTATGCCGGGCAGGGCGTCCACTACTCGAAAGCCTGGGACTCGCTGCGCGCCCTGGCCGAGCTGCTCGAGGCGCCGGTGACGACCAGTTTGCAAGGCAAGAGCGCCTTTCCGGAGAATCATCCCCTTTCGCTTGGCTCGGGTGGGCGATCGATGCCGCGGCCGGTCCACGATTTCCTCCAGAAGGCCGACGTCATCTTTGGCATCGGGTGCAGCTTCTCCACCACGAACTACGGCATCACCATGCCCACCGGCAAGACCTTCGTCCATGCGACGCTCGACGCCGCCGACCTGAACAAGGATATCGCCGCCGAGCACGTGCTGGTGGGCGACGCCGGGCTCACCCTGGATGCCCTGATCGAGGCGGTCAAGGACGAGCTCGGCGGCAAGCCGCGCGGTCTGGCCGACGGGGTGGCGCGCGAGATCAAGGCGATTCGCGCCGACTGGCTCGAAAAGTGGATGCCCAAGCTCACCTCGAGCCAGACACCGCTCTCACCCTATCGGGTCATCTGGGAGCTGCTGCACAGCGTGGATGTGACCAACACGATCATCACCCACGACGCCGGCAGCCCGCGCGACCAACTCTCGCCGTTCTGGGAGAGCACGGTGCCGTTGAGCTACATTGGCTGGGGCAAAACGACCCAGCTTGGCTACGGACTGGGACTCGCGATGGGCGCGAAGCTGGCCCACCCGGAGAAGCTGTGCATCAACGTCTGGGGCGACGCCGCGATTGGCTTCACCGGCATGGACTTCGAGACGGCGGTCCGCGAGCGCATCCCGATCCTCTCGATCCTGCTGACCAACTTCTCGATGGCGATCGAGCTGCCGATCATGAAGGTCGCGACCGAAAAGTACCGCAGCACCGACATCAGCGGCAACTACGCCGACATGGCAAAAGCGTTCGGCGGCTACGGCGAGCGGGTAACCAGCCCGGCCGAGATCGGCCCGGCGATCCAGCGGGGCATTCGTCAGACCCGGGAAGGAAAACCGGCGCTGATCGAATTCATCACCGCTCAGGAGATCGAGTTCTCGGTGTTCAAGTAGGAATTTCTGGCAAAGGCCAGGCTTGGCGGCATACCGTGCCGCCAAGCCTGGCCTTTGCTGGTACTGGCGGAGGAGGGCCCCTTGCTCGCGACGCTACGCGCGCTATATGGCTATAACACCTGGGCCACCGAGCGCCTGCTCGAGGTCGCGGCTGGCCTGACCTCGGAGCAGTGGCTGGCGCCCGGGAACGCCGGACGCGGATCGGTCCGCGACACGCTGGTCCATCAGATCAGCGCCCAACGAAGCTGGCTGGGCTGGTGGGCGGGCACGGTGTCGGCGGACCAGCGGAGCCAATTGCGCCTCGATCCGGCCGCGTTTCCCGATCTCCCGGCGGTGCGCGCGATCTGGAGCGAGACCGACCAGGCGACCCGAGATTTCTTTGACGGCTTGACGGACGCCGATCTCAGCCGCGTCTACCGCACCACCACCTCGGACGGTCGAGCCTTTCGCCTGCCGCTCTGGCAGATGATGGCCCACGTGGCCAACCACGGCACCCAGCATCGGAGCGAGGTGGCGGCCATGCTGACCGGCTTCGATCGGTCGCCGGGCGATCTCGATATGCTGATCTTCTTCAAGCAATTTGGGTGACCGTGGCCTCACCACTTCAGCCGTCAGCATCCGGCAGCAAACCCCGGGCCCGCTCGACGTCGGAGTCGCGGACGCGTAGCTGGTAAGGCACGAACACCGAATTTCCCCAGCCTCCCGCGCCGGGGCCGAGCGACACCAACACCGTCGGAATGCCTTCGCCGCGGAGCAGCTCGGCCCACATCTCCGCTTCGAGCTGGGACGGAAAGGTCGCGACCGGTACTTCCTTCACCGAGCGCGCGCGCGAAGGTGGCTCCCGCTCCAGGGGAGGGAGGGTATCGACCAGCGGCACCCGGCAGTCGGCGCATTGGGTGAATCCGGCTCGGTATTCGGCCCGACAAAATGGACAGAATGGCATCGTCGCATCACCCTTTCAATCCACGCCCCGCGCTCACCATTGCCAGTGCCCGTTCACCTGCACCGACTCGCCGTCGCAGAGAATCTGCCCTTGCTGCCGCAGATCTTTGACCATGTCCCAGTGGACGCTGCTGACGTTCGTCCCGCCCAGGAATGGGAACCCCGCGCCGACGGCGAGGTGGATCGTGCCGCCGATCTTTTCGTCGAAGAGGGTGCTCTTCAAGTGGCGCTGGATGCCCGGGTTGCAGCCAATGCCGAACTCGCCGAGACCGCGCGCGCCGGGATCGGCGTCAAGCGTTTTGATCAGGAGATCCTCGCCGGTCTTCGCCGACGCGTCGATCACCCGGCCATCCTTGAAGGTCAGGTGAACGCCTTCAACGAGGTGGCCCATCCATACCGCCGGAAACTCGGAGAACGTCACGTCGCCGTCGACCGAATCCTCGACCGGGCAGTAGAAGACCTCACCGCCGGGCATGTTGTAGTGTCCGTCGTCGACCTGACCGTGGCGGCCGCTCAGGCTGAAGGTCAGATCGGTGCCGTCGCCGACGATCCGGACCTGCCCGGCGCGGTCGAAGCGATCGGCGATCCGGCGCATCGCTTTCCCCGTTTCATCCCAGTCGAGCAAACAGGCGCCGTAGAGAAATTCCTCATAGGCACTCAGCGTCATGCCCGCCTCCTGCGCGAGCGCCGGGGTGGGAAATTGGCAGACAACCCAGGGAACCGCGAGGGAGAGAGTTCGCGCGCGGAACGCCTTCTCCGACTGGCGTCCGAGGGCGATGCGCTCTGGGCTGAGCGTCGAGCCGTCGCGCGTGTTCTCCGGCGCGCCGATGGCGATGTAGGCGTCGACGTGATCGAGGGTGTACTGCTCGACCGGGGGCAGCGTGGCAAGGAGCGCTTCCGGCGCTTCCTCGGCCCAGGCGAGGCCGGTTGAGGCGTAGGCGATTCGCGGAATCAGGTAGGCTTCACGATGCGCGACCGATCGCGCCACCGCTTCGAGGAGCGGGCGGGCGAGCGGTGTCGAGCGTACCATCACCTGCCAGCCCGGCTTCACGTCGAGGCAGCGCTCGACGAGCAGTCGCGCGTAGGACTCGATTCTGGGGTCCGGCACTGACGTATCCTCCGGCGAAGGTCGACTCGGACGCCTGACGCGGGGAGTCGTGGACTCGACTCATGCTACCACTCGTCACCGCGAAAGAAAACCGAGCGGATTCAGGGCACCTCCTAACCCTCTCCAAGCGGAAGAGGGGATCGGACGCCCACCGCGGGCAAGCTGGCCATCGCCGTCAGACCGGCCAGCAGGGTGAAGGCGCCGGCCAGGTCGAGTAAGGGCACCGTCCCGGCGAGGCCGGCGAGCCCGCTCGCGAGGACCATGCCTACCAGCATGAGCGCCTGCTGGATCGTGTTGGACGCGCCGAAGACGCGGCCACGGTACCGATCGTCGACCGCGACCTGAAGAATCGTTTGCACCCCGACCGCGAAGCTGACCACGGCGAGCCCAATCAGCGCGACCAGCAGGAGGACGAGCCAGAGCCAGGGCGAATTCGCGACCGCGACGGTCAGCAGCCCGGTCAGCGCGAGGCCGGCCGCGACGAGCCACCGCGGCGCGACCCGCGCGCCGACCGACCCGATGAACAATCCCGCTAGTAGCCCGCCGACGCCCTGGGCACTGGCGATCCAGCCCAGAACCAGCGCGTCGCCGTGCAAGACGTCCTTCACGAACGGAACCAGCATGACGTTGATGATCCCCTGTCCGACCATGCTGAGCCCCATGGCGATGAGCAGTGCCCGCACCAGTCGGTTCTTGCCCATCAAGCGCACGCCATCGGCGAACTCCTGCCAGACCCGGCGGACCGGGTGGTCCGAGGTCACCCCCGCGATCGGCGAGCCGGCCGCGGCATTGGCGCCCCGGCCGGGCCCGACGCCGTCGCCCAGCACTGCCGCCGCGGGAATCGCGCTCGGCGTCCGGATCAGCAAGACCATGATCGCCGAGAAGAAGAAAGACGCCGCGTCGGACCCGACGACGCTGCTCAGGCCGGCGAGACCTAGGATCGCGCCGCCGAGTGCCGGGCCGACCAGCCGGGTGA
>JBOGTX010000780.1:0-3910 GCA_050695695.1 Chloroflexota bacterium | reverse complement strand
CCTCGCGGGCGATCGCCCGGGGGATGATCAGGACGCCCTGGGCATCGCCCAGAAGAATATCGCCGGGGACGACCGCGACGCCGCCGCAGCGGACGATTTCGTTCAGCCCGACGCCGATGATCCGACGTCCGCTCCCGGCGGCGTGGGCGCCGCGAATGTAGATCGGCAAGCCGACCGTTCGCAGGTAATGCAGGTCGCGGATCGCGCCGTCGACGACCAGACCGGCCCCGCCGCGCACCATGAAGCGGGTGGCGATCACGTCGCCGACGAAGCCGGCGCCGGTTTCGCCGCCGGAGTCGACGATGAGGATATCGCCGGGCCCGCTCAACTCGACGGCCCGCTTGTTCAGCGCGCTGCCCATGGCGACTTGCTGGTCGCGCACGTCGGGACGAATCGGGACGTAGCGCAGGGTGATCGCCCTCCCGACCATCTTCCGGTCGGGCTGAACCGCGGTGAGTCCTTCGACGAAGCTATTAGGGTAACCGAGGCTCGAGCAGACGGCCCAGGCCGAATCGGTCGACACCTGGAGCAGCTTCTCGAAGATCTCGCGTTCTTCCGGGTCTCGGGCGCCGGTTTCTGCCATGGACGTTCCTCCGGTTGCTGGATTCGTCTGGGGTGGCCGCTGCCGAGGGCGATTCTATCAGATCAGAATTCGCGCGCGTACATCCAAATGCGATGCTCGACCCGAAATCCGACCGACTCGTAGAGCTGGCGCGCGGCAACCCTCGAAAGATCGGTCTCGACCAGCGCCTCGACGGCGCCATGGGCGCGCATGCGGTGGAGTCCCTCCACCAGGAGCGCTCGGGCCAGGCCTCGACGTTGAAAGTCGGGATGAGTCCCAACTGGCTCGAACTGGCTGACGGTCGAGCCGTCCGCGCGGGATCCGAGCCAGCCAATCGCGAATGCGACGAGTCGTCCATCCGGAGCCTCGGCAATCAGATCAAGGTCGGATTGATAAGCGGGGCTGGCCAGAACCCGCCGTCGCCAGTCCACGGTCATCGCCTCCGACTCGAAGGCCGCTTGATGGGTCGCGACGTAGGCCGCGATCTCGGTCGTGCCCGCCAGCGGGCGAACCCGGAAACCATCGGGTAGGGCGGCGTCGGGGATTGGGGCGTCGAGCGAGCGACTCAGCTGGATCATGGTCCACTCGCGGCGAACAAAGCCGTGGCGCTCGGCGAGCGCGGCGCGCTCGGGCTGATCGTCGCGGACGCCGATCCAGTAGGGGAGGCGATGGCGCCGCTCGCGTCCGAGCCGGGCGAAGCACTCGATCGCCCAGGTGACGATCTCGTCGTCGAAGCCGCCCGCCTGGGCGTCGGGGTGCGTCGCGACGTCGAGGACAGTGAAGACCTGTTGCCAGGCGGCGAAGCCAGCCAGCGAGCCGTCAGACATCTCCCAAAGCGCCACGTCGTGCTAGGCGGCATCGTGGAAGGCCGGGGAGGCGAGGCGGTACGGCAGGTCGACGACGTGAAGGTTATCGCGTGGGAAGGCAGCGACGAGATGTAGCATTCGTTGGAGGTCTGCCTCGCCTCCGAAGTGACGTCGACTGAACATGGCCTATCCTCCGAGGTCGCGCGGATCGTCGGCAGCGACTGTTTCACGTGAAACCGAGAGAGCGAAGCCCGTTCACCGCCGAGGCGCCGAGAGCGCGTCTGGACGACGAATGACGCGAAACGAGACGTCTGGACCAGGAAAAGCACGAAACGACGCGAAAGCTCGCGAAAAGGTGAGAGGGCGCCAGTCACTGACTTTCGCGCTCTTCGTGGTCTACACGAACCCTCGGTGGCGAACGCCCTCTCGCCGGTTCGTCTAGCGGCGGAACATGCCGAGGAAGCGGTCTTCGTACTCGTCGAAGAGGCCCCAGCGGTCGAGCTCGGTCTTGAGTTGGACCGGCTCGACTTCGCCCGCGGCAACCCCGGCGAACATCTCGTCGATCCGGGCCCGGGCGGCGCGAGGCACGCCCCGATCCGATCCGAGCAGGCCGCGCCGCCCGAGGTCGCCAATCGTTTGACCGAGCGAGCCGATCGTGAGGTCGTGGATGAACTTCATCAGCGACACGTCCCAGTAGTGGTCGACGCCTCGGATCACCGCCGCGTGCACCTGGTTTTCGCGATCGAGCTGATCGGCCAGCCGCCGGGCCACCGTGTCTGGCGGATCCGAGACGACGTTCGTTTCTTTCAGCTCGTTACGGTAGGTGTAGAGCAGGCCCGGCGCGTTGGGTCCGTGCGACGCCAGCAGGTAGCGCGCGAACTCCTCGCCGTGCTCGAAGCCGTCGAAGAGGTTCAATAGGTACGACGGCGTCACCAGTTGCGGCCGGTTCGCGGTGACCGTGCCGGTGCGGATCACTGCCTCATCGGACGTCTGGTCGTCGGCGGCCAGGACCGGCGCGGTCACGAGGTGATAGGTCACGGTCGTGATGCCGAACGTGGCCAGCGGCTGAACCGGCGCTCGGACGATCGTCGTCTGCTCGGCAATGGCCTGGATGTCGCTCGGATCCATCGACAGCTTCCTTCGTCGGATTGCTTGTGAAAGAAGTATACGGTACCTGGAGAATCGGCGCCAATCCGGACGCGCCATCCGTCGGACGACCGAGGATCTCGGTCAGGGTGTGGTGTACTGGCTGATGACGACACTGCCGTCGTCCACCAGGCTGAGCTGATCCTCGGCGTCGAAGACCGGCTTGAACTGGTAGTTCCAGTACAGGTCCGTGCTGGAGTTCGTCCCGGCTCCGGTGTGAAGGCGGACGGATTTGCCTGCGGCAAGCACGAATCCTTTCGGGAAGAAGTAGGTCCGACCGATAGTATTACGAATTTCCCAGCCGCCAATCGTGACGTCGGTCTTCCCCTGGTTGACGATGCAGACGATCTGATCATCCTTTTGGGCGAAATTCGAGCACTTCGGATCGATCACGATGACGCCTTGAAGCTGGCCGACCGCGCCCTGGCGTCGCGCGGCCAGCCCTTGATTCGCGTCATTCGTCGGGGGGGGACCAGAGCGACAGCCCGCGATCGCGAGAAGAATCAGCAATCCAAGCAGAGTGACAATCGATCGACGCATCTTACCCCTTGACCGCGCCGGCGGCGATGCCGGTGATGATGAGCTTTTGGAACGCGAGGGCGAGGACGAGCGGTGGGATGACCGCCAGCACGCCACTCGCCGAGAGCAACACCGGCGAGGTGTTCAGATCGGTGACGAATTGGGAGACGATGATCGGCATCGTCTTGGAGTTCATGCTCGTGGTCAGGATCAAGGCGTAGAGGAATTCTCCCCACGACGAGAGGAAGGCGAACAGGGCAACGGCGGCGAGGCTGGGCGTCGCCACTGGCAAGAACACGCGCCACATCATTCCCAGCCAGTTACAACCGTCGACGCGCGCCGCGTCTTCCAGCTCCATGGGGATCGTCCGAAAGTAGCTTTGGAGAATCCAGATCGAATAGGGAACGGTGAACGTCGTGTAGGCGAGGATCAGGCCCAGGAGGTGGTCCAGCAGGCCAAGCCACGACATCAATCCGTAAAGCGCGATCATCACCGCCAGGGGCGGGACCATCCGCGAGCCGATGTAAAAGATCAGCAGGCCGGTGCTACCGCGAAACTGGAGCCGGGCGAAGGCGTAGCCGGCCATCGAGCCGAGCACGATGTTGATGATCACGATCACCACCGCGACGACCGTACTGTTCAACAGGGCGCGGGGCGCATCGCCGGCCGCGCCTTGCCCAACGAACTGGTTCGGGTTCAGCTGGCCCGGAGCGAAGAACGCGAGGTAGTTATCCAGGGTCACCCGCTGGGGAATGAAGTTCGGCGGCACCGCGATGGCATCGACCTCGTGCATGAAGCTGCTGATCACGATCCAGGCGAACGGCAGCAAGATCCACAGCGCGATAATCAACGAGACCGAGTACAGCACAATGCCTCG
>JBOGTX010000779.1:0-4045 GCA_050695695.1 Chloroflexota bacterium | reverse complement strand
GTGCCGGCCTTTGAGGGGTGCCTCGGGAATGGAGCGCCTTCCCGAGCGAAGGGCATTTCTCCCCCAAGGATTTTCGCGGGCTTTGCGCGTCGTTTCGTGCTCTTCGTGGTCCGGCCGTCCCGGTCGTCCCTCTACGCCAGGTAATTGAAAAGGCTTGGCGGCAGCGCCTTCGCGGTGGCGGCCAGGCCCGCTTGCTGCACCAGGCTGGCCTGGGCGTAGTCGGTCGAGGCTTGCACAATGTCGGCGTCTTCCAGGTTCGACTGGGTCGTGGCCAGGCGCGTCTGGAGGTTGGTGAGCTGGGCACCCATCGCGGTCACCTGGTTCGTCCGGGCGCCGACGCTCTCGCGCTCGCCCACCACCTGCTGCTGGGCGCTCTGAAGCTGAGTGATGCTCGCCTGGATCTGGCCGGTGCTGTCGTTGAGCAGCGCTTGCTTCAGCCCGAGCAGGGAATTGAAGACTGTGTCGAAGACGCCGTTGTTGGTCGTTGGGTTATGGCCAATCGTATTCACCTGGACGGTCGTGCCCGGCGCGATCAGCCGGTTGAGCGCGGTCGTCGCCGACGTCGGATCGCTGTTGCTGTAGGTGATCGCCGTGCCGTTGTACGAGAACGGCGCGCTGGTCGTCTCGGCCCCGTTGAACAGGTAGCTGCCGGAGTAGGTGCCGTTCCCCATTTGCACCGCCTGGCCGATCAATCCGTCGACCTCGCTCGCCATGCCCTGGCGATCCGAGGCGTTCAGGGTGTCGTTGGCGCCTTCCACGGCCAGCTCCTGGGCGCGAATGACCGCCTGGTCGACGCCGCTCAGCGCGTTGTCGGTCGCCCCGAGCCACGCCTGGCCGGCGTTCACGTTGCGAACGAATTGGTCGGTCTGGGCGATGCTGGATTGAACGGTCAACGCCTGCGCGCCGTCCTGGGGGTTGTCGGAGATCTGGGACAGCTTCTTCCCCGACGTCAATTGGTTTTCGATCGTCTGCATCCGGGTCTCGTTCGCCCAGAGGTTTTGAAGTGTCGATTCGACCATCATCTGATCGGTGACGCGCATCTGCTTTACCCTCCGCTCAGGGTGCCAACCAGGCCGGTGTTGTTGATCAGCGTACTGAGCATGCTGTCGAAGGTCGTCAGCGCCCGGGCCGAGGCCTCGTAGGCGCGCTGGTAGCTGATGAGATTCGCCGCCTCCTCGTCCAGCGAGACGCCGGAGATCTGCGCCTGGCGCTGCTGGAGGTGACTGACCAGAACCTGCTGATCGTTGGCGTTGTTCAGCGCGGTGGAAGCGGCGCTGCCGATCGAGACCGCGAGGCTCTGGTACTGGCCATCCATGCTCGGCGAGCCGGCCGGCGCCCCACCGGCCGTCGGATCCTGCTGGAGCGCGACGACCGCCAGCGCGTTCGAGCCGTCGCCCGGTCCGTTCGCCGTCTTCGAGGCGGCGATCAGGTTGGGGTTCGAGACGATGCTCGAGTTCACCGCGAGATTCGTCGCGTCGGTACCGGTGAAGAAGGGAATCGACGACGGCGTGCCCGGATTCGCCAGGTTGTAGACGTTGGTGGGAGGCGGACCGGCGCCCTCGTGGACCGCGTTCACCGCCGCGATCATCCGGCCGGCCCAGGCGTTCAGGCTCCTCAGGCGACCGGGAATGTCCTGGTCGCGCTCGGTCTCCAGCGCGTTCAGGCTGCCGCCCGGTGGTGTGATGACGGTTCCATCCGGCGCCACGATATTTTGCATGCCAGTGGCTAGACCGGTCTGAGTGGTGAGGGCCTCGGCGGTGGTTCCATCGACCAGCGGCTCGCCGCCGAGGGTGATCCGCGCCGCGCCGTTGGGCTGTTGCGAGACGCTGACCTGGGCCAGCCCGGACATCTGGCTGATCAGGCTGTCGCGCTGGTCGAGCAGATCGTTCGGCGCCTGGCCATTGGCCTGAACCGCGACGATCTGTTTGTTCAGCGCCGCCACCTGCGCCGACAGGGTGTTGAGGGTCGAGACCTGGACGGTGACCTGCTGGTCCAGATTCTTCTGGAGGCTGGTGAGCTGGCTGGCGCTCTGTTGCACCGCGCTGGCCAGGCTCTGCGCCGCGGCTACCAGGCTGGTGCGCACGCCGGTATCGGTCGGCGAGTTCGATACCTCCTGCCAGGCGTTCCAGAATTGACCGGTCAGGTTGCTGATGCTACACGTGCCCAGCTCGTTGAAAATCCCCTCGATCTGCGACGTCGTGTCCTGGGTCACGCCGTCGGCGCCTTGCTGAGCAAGCGCCGACTGAAGCTGGGTCTGGGTGAAGGGATCGGTGACGCGGCGGAGGTCGGACACGCTGACTCCGGCGCCAATCTGTCCGGGGCCCACCGCGCTGAAGCCGGGCGCCGGATAGGCCGGATTGGCGACGAGGTCGGCCACCTGGCGGCTGTAGCTCGGGTTGTCCGCGTTGGTGGTGTTCTGCGTCGTCGTCTCGATCATGACCTGCTGCGCCTCGAGGCCGGTCAGCGCGGTCTGAATCCCGCCGAACAGGGACATCGATCACCTCACGTATATTGATCGAGCAAGAGCGAAGCGCTGGCTCGGGGCGCGGAGCCGGGACCGTAGGCGCGCCGCGGTGGCGTGGTCGCCGCCACGGTCAGGCCCAGGAGATGATTCTGGCGGGCGATCTGATCGCGAAGCGCGAGGAGGTCGGCGGTCGAGCCGATGGACGTCACGTCGGGCGGCAGGTCCGCCAGCCGCAGGGTCAGACGGTGGAAGGTGCCGGCGATGGCGAGGAGGTCGGGAAAGTCGGCGTGCCGCAGGGCACGCCGCTGGTCTTCGGCCAGGTGTCGGGCCTCGACGACGATCGCCGCGAGGGCCCGCCGTTCCCGTTCAGTGGCCATTGCCCAGTAGCTTCCGCGCCAGCGCGTCGATCGGGACCTGGTAGGAGCCGTTGGCGATCGCCGCGCCCAGCGCGACGAGGCGCGCCTCGCGCCCTGGCGAGGTGGTCGCCCCGGCGGCGAGGTAGAGCCGCAGCTTCGACACCGCGCCCGACCCAACGTTGGCCTCACCATGGTCGCGATCGGCTTCTCCCAGATCATCGGTGGCCCGCTCCGCGGGCTTCCCCGCCACGCGCTCGACGCCCTCGAGCCCAGAAGCGTTTCTCGAGCCGCCGATCGGGTCCACGCTCATGGGACACCTCCTCTACTCTCTGTTGAGAGTATCGAAGGAATTCCCGCGAAAGGTGCATCTGACTACTGTCCGATCCCGGTCACGGTTCCCCCGGCCAGCTCGTCCCAGGTCCGGATCATCTGGGTGCTCGCCTGGTAGGCGCGCTGGGCGCGGATCAGGTCGGTGAACTCGCGCCCCAGGTCCACGTTGCTCCCTTCGAGCGCCTGAGGCGTGATGCCGTCGTGCCCGTTGGAGACGAACGACTGAACCGCGCCGCTGGCCGGGGTCGTCTGCAAGAGGGTCAGCCCAAGGGGATCCATGCCCTCCGGATTCGCCACCTTCACCATCGGCAGCGACCCGAGCACGCGCTGGCCCTGCGTGCCGTCGACCACCACCTGGCCCTGCTGGTTGATCCGGGGGTTCCGGTCGCCCGGCTGGAGGCGCAGGTTGCCGGCGAGCAGGTTGTCGCCGGCCTGGAGCTTCCCCTGGGCGTCGAGGCTCAGTTGCCCATCACGGGTATAGGCCGTCTGGCCGCTGGGAAGCTGGACCGTGAGGTAGACGCCGTCCGGCAGGGCGACGTCGAGCGGCGCCCCGGTGCCGACCGTGCTGCCCGGCACGTCCGGCTGGCTGACCGTGGCGACGGTGACGCCGCGGGTTGGCGCGTCGGCGCTGGTCAGGCGGTTAGGCGCGGTCAGCCCGAAGGTGCTCGGATCGGCCGGCATGTCGACCAGCTCGGGCCGGAGGGCACGAAATCCAGGGGTGTGGACGTTGGCCAGGTCGTGGCCGACGTAATCGATCCGCGTCTGCTGGGCCTGCAGCGCCGACGCGGAAAGGCCAAGGGTCGAGATTTCCATGGGTGTGCTCCTTCTACGACGGGCCGGGCCCCTACTGCCCGTTCACCTGCTGAATCAACGTGCCGAGCGCCGCGTCCTGGGT
>JBOGTX010000778.1:0-2159 GCA_050695695.1 Chloroflexota bacterium | reverse complement strand
CTCGAGAGGCGAATCGCCTCGACGATCTCGAGCGCGCGGCGCCCCTCGCCTCCGTCGATCGCCGGGGCGCGCCCGGTACGCAGTGCGTCGTAAAAGTCGACGAACTCGGCGACGTGGCCCACCAGCGAGACCTTCGCCGGATCGCGGGCCGATTCCGCGCGCTGGTCCAACGCGCTGATCCGCTCGGGTTCCTCACCCTTCACGGTCCAGTCGGCGGTCCCCTGCCCCTGGTTCAAGATCAACGAGCCGCGGTCACCGTGGAGCTCGAGGCGCTCGGAAAAGCCCGGATAGGTCGCGGTGCTCGCCACCAGGGTGCCGAGGGCGCCCGAGTCGAACTCCAGGGTCGCCGTCGCGACGTCTTCCATCTCGATCTGGTGCACGGCGGTCTTGACCCGCGCGGCGACCTGCCGGACCGGACCGGCCAGCCATTGCAGGAGGTCGATGCTGTGAATCGCCTGGTTGATCAAGACCGCGCCACCTTCGAGGTCGCGCCGGCCGCGCCACGCGCTGTTCGCGTAATACGCCGGCTCGCGCCACCACTTCGCGTAGCAGTCGGCCAGGAAGATTCGCCCGAGGCGGCCGTCCGCCAGGTCGCGCTTGATCCGACGCGGCAGCGGGGTGAAACGAAACTGAAACAGCGCGCCCAGCACGACGCCGCCCTCCCGGCAGGCGGCGATGATCCGATCGGCTTCCGCCAGGTTCCGCGCCATCGGCTTCTCGATCAGAACGTTCACCCCCGCCCGCGCGGCCAGCGCCGCGTATTCCTCACGCGCGAAGGGCGGGGTGCAGAGGTGAATCGCCCGCAGCTCGGGCACCGCCAGGAGAGCTTCGACCCGCTCGAACGCCTGAGGAATCTGGTACTGCCCGGCGAATCGAGTCGCTTTCTCGTGGCTCGTCCCGACGACACCAAGCACCCTGACCCCCGGCACCTGCGCCAGCGCCTGAACGTGCATCGTCGCGCTGAGTCCGGTTCCAACGATGCCCACGCCGATGGAATCCATGGATGCTCCTTTCGCACTACTCCCGCACTACTCCATTCCCGGCTTGCGCCCAATCGCGATCAAACGCTCGCTTTCGTCGGTCAAGGTCTCCAGGTCGTAGCTCCCGTAGAATGCCTCGACCGCCAGCCCCGCCCGCTCGAAGAGAAGCCGGAGCTCGTTCGGATAGAAGTACCGGAGAACGAACGAGGCCAGGGTTCGCCGGACCTCACCGCCCGGTGCGACTTCGTCGTACAGGCAGCTCACGTCGATCCGCTGGGCGAGGTAGTCGTGCCGCTGGCTGCGGAGCTTCACCGTTTGCCAGCCGGGCCGCGGGCCGGCCCTGGTGTATTCGTGGATCATCAGCCCGTTCCCGTCGCCGAACGCGTCCGGCGTCGGGTTGGTGAGATCGAGCGCGAGCAGGCCACCGGGCTCGAGGTGCTCGCCGATCCGTTCGAGGGCGCGCGCCGGCTCGTCGGACTCCGAGAAGTGGCCGAACGAGTTGAGCGCGACGAAGGCGAGCGGAAAGCGCCGGTCCAGCTTCAGATCCAGCGCGTCGGCACGGACCAGCTCAACCCTTCGGGCAACCCCGGCCGCCGCGACTTTGTCGCGGGCGACCGCGAGCATGGCTGGCGACACGTCGACGCCCACCACCGAAAATCCCGCCTTCGCCAGCGCCAGCGCGACCCGACCGGTGCCACACCCGATCTCGAGCAGCGGGCCGCCGGTCCGGCGCGCGAGCTGGACCCAGAACGTCAGATCGTCCTCGCAGCCCTCGAGGTCGAGGTCGTAGAAGCGCGCGAACGCGTCGTAGGCGCTCAATACTGGATAGGAACCCGCGCGCCACCGTTCTCCGATGAGCGGACGATCGCGTCGCAAATCACCGCGCAGCGATAGCCATCTTCGAACGTCGCGCCGTACGGCTCGATCGGGCGATCGTGAACGATCGCCTCGATCAGGTGATTGATCTCGTGAACGAACGTGTGCTCCCAGCCGATGATGTGGCCCTGCGGCCACCAGTTCTTATAGAACGGATGGAACGACTCGGTCACCAGGACGTCGGTGAAGCCACGCGCCTCGCGGGGGCCGACGTCGGCCTGGTACACCTCGAGCTCGTTCAGGCGCTCCAGGTTGAAGCTGATGCTGCCCTTGGAGCCATTAATCTCGAAAGTGTTGTGGTTC
>JBOGTX010000777.1:0-4244 GCA_050695695.1 Chloroflexota bacterium | reverse complement strand
CCGGGGGGGTATCGAGGAGCTCGAAGTTGCGTTCGCCGGCGGCGTGGGCCGGTTGGGCCAGCTGGGTGACCTGGGCGAGCCAGCGGATCGGCTGGAGCCTCAGGAGGGTGTAGGACGGGAAGGCGACCAGGCTGCCGATGGTGAGATCGCCGTGGATCACCCGATAGGCCCCCACCGTCAGGATCAAGACCGACGCCACCATCGTCACGAATTCCTGGCCCGGGTTCACGATCGCCATGTTCAGGCTCGTGTTGACCCGAGTTTGGCGAATGTCGTCGTTCACCTCGTCGAAGCGCTTGGCCTCGTGGGGCTCGCGGCCAAACGCCTGGATCAGCTTGATCCCCGCCACGTTCTCCTGGATCACGATGTTCAGGTCCGCCCTTCGCTTCTGGATGTGGCGGAACAACTGCATCACGGTCATTTGCTTCTTTTGATAGAGGTAGAGGGCCGGCGTCATCAGGAGGACGACGACGGTCAACACCGGGTCGATCAGGGAAAGGATCACCAGGTTCAGCGCGAGGGTCACGACCATGTTGACCAGACGGGCCACGCCCTGGGTAATGAAAAACTGGACCTGGGAGACGTCGTTGGTGACGCGAGACATCAACTGGCCAGTCTGGTTCCGATCGTAGAAGCTCATCGACTTAGACTGGAGGTGGGAGTAGAGGACGTTGCGCAGGTCGAAGATGACCCGCTGCCCGACGTACTGCTCGAGGTAGGATTCGATCGCGGTAAAGGCATTCGTCAGGAGCGACGAGACCACCAGACCAAAGACGAAGAGGGCGAGGAGGTGGAGGTTACGCTGGGGTACCGCCTGGTCGATCGCAAGCTTGATGAACCAGGCCGGCCCAAGGCGGAACGTTGAGAGCGCGATGATCAGGACGATATCGGCCGCGGTGAGCCACCAGTAGGGCCGAACGAATTGAAAGAGGCGCAGTAACGTCCGCACGGGCGGTCCTTCCTCAACCCTCCTGACTGGGAAGCCGGAGGATTGCCTGTTCGAGAATGTCCAGGGCACACGCGACCGTGGTCAGGTCCGCCGGAGATAACTGCTGGAGCGCCAGAACCAACCGGGTGCGACGGCCTTCCTGCAGGCGCTCGATCAGCGTGGCGCCGGTCGGCGTGAGCCGATTGATCACCCGTCGACGGTCGGTCGGATCGTCCTCCCGCGAGACCAACCCCTGATGCACCAGGCGGTCGACCGTTGCGGTAATACTCGGCAGCGTGACGCCGAGGTGCGCGGCCAGGTGGCCCACCGTGGTGGCGCCCTCCTGGCGGAGGAGGACCAGAATCTTCAACTGGGCACGGGTCAGGCTGAGCGACGTCCAGTCTTCCTGGGACGTCGCCCGCAGTTGGCGCGTGATCCGCCGCAGCTGATCGGCAACGGCGTCCGCTCCATTATGGTCCTGGCTCGATAGTGGAACCATCGTCGTATCCATCGTTCCTTAGCCAACCACAAAAGATTAGGGAGATGCAAACAGTATACCATAAGCGAGCCCCGAAACATACCAGGAAATTGGACACTTTCGGCAGTTGGTGATAAACTGCCGACCGCGACAAATCGGTTGACTGATCTCGATCCGAGGTAGGGCCGGTGAAACTGGGTCTTCTGGCCACGGGGGTCCTGCGAACGCGCGTCGATTTCGGCGAGCTGGCGCGCTGGAGCGCGAATCACGGTTTCCAGGCGATCGACGTTCCCGACCAGCCCGCGAACGCCGTGGACCTGACGCGGGAGGTCGGGCTCGCGCCAGCGGCAACCGGCGGCCTGCCGCCGTTGATTCTCGCCGATCCGGCCCAGCGCGAGGAGAACGTCGCCCGAGCGCTCCAACGCCTTGACGCGGTCGCGCGGCAAGGGATTCGCATCGTGATGCTCGGCCACGGCAAGGTGGCCGACAAATCCGACGACGAGAACTTCGAGCTGGCGCGCCTTGGCTACGCCCCGGTGGCCGAGCGCGCCGAGCAGCTCGGGCTGAAGCTGGCGATTGAGCACTACCCAAACTACGGTCGTAACCTGGCGATCAGCCCCGCCACCTGGCGGCGCCTCTTCGAGCAGGTGCCGTCTCCCAGCCTTGGCCTGTGCATCGATCCGTCGCACCTGGTCTTCCTGGGAATCGATTACTTGCGGGCGGTCCGCGAGTTTGGCAGCCGGATCCACTACGCGCACGCCAAGGACACCGAGATCGTCCCCGAGGGGTTGTATCAGCAGGGCATCCTGGCCGGCCCCCAGTTCGGGCGAAAGTCGGTCGGCCAGCCCGGCTGGTGGCGCTACACCCTACCCGGCTACGGGCAGGTGCACTGGGGCGCGTACGTTGGCGCGCTGTTGGACGTCGGCTACGACGGGATCCTGTCGGTCGAGCACGAAGACGATCTCTGGGGCTGGCGCGACGATCCCGACCGCGCCCGGGAAGGGCTGGTCGTCGCCCAGAAGTATCTCAGCCAGTTCTTGCCCGGGTAGGGATACCCGGCTGGGGAGCCGCGAATCGACCGGGAGGGTGGCGCGACAATGAGCACGTCTTCTATGGTGACCGTTCAGCCGGTTCAGACCCGTTCAGACTACCACGCCTTCGTCGGCCTACCCTGGCAAGTGCCCCAGGATCGCCCGATGGTCCGCCCGATGCGGGAGTTCGAGCGCCACCTGTTCGACCGCGGGCGGCGCTTCCGGGGCAACCTCTCGGTTTCGGCCCAGTTGGATGGCATGCTCCTGGGCAAGGACAATCCCTTTTACGAGCACGGTGACCTCGAGATGTTCGTCGCGCGCGATGCCGGTCGACCGATCGCCCGCATCGCGGCGATCCAGAATCGCTTGCACAATGAATGGAACCACGATCAGGTTGGCTTCTTCGGGTTCTATCAGTGCGTCGACGGCGGCGAGGCCGGTCGCGCGGTCACCCGGAGCCTGGTCGACGCGGCGAGCGCCTGGCTGCGGGCGCGGGGACTGACCTCAATTCGCGGGCCGTTCAATCCGACGATCAACGACGACTGCGGCATCTGGACCGAGGGCGACGCGCACCCGGCGTTCATGATGCCGTCCAACCCGCGCTACTATCCCGACCTGCTTCAATCGGCGGGGCTGAGCCCGGTCAAGACGCTGCGGGTTTACCGCCTCGAGCTGGCGAAAATTACCGAGAACACCTGGGCGCGCTGGCTGCGCATGGCCGAGCGCGTCCAGCGCGCCGCCGGGGTCACCATGCGCGGTGCCAACTTCAAGGACCTGGACGCCGAGGTGAAGAACTTCCTCACGATCTACAACTCCGCCGAGGAAGTGGCCAACGGCTGGGGCTTCGCGCCGATGAGCTTCAAGGAGCTCCGCTCGATGGCCGAGCTCTTTCAATACCTGATCGACCCGAACCTGATCCGCGCGGCCGAGGTCGTCGAGAACGGCGTTCGGAAGGTCGTGGGCGCGGCGATCTCGGTGCCCGACCTGAACGAGATCCTCCGGGGCACCGGCGGTCGCCTGGTCCACCCGGCGACGTTCTGGAAGATCTTCCAGATGAAGCGCGGTCATCCCACCCGGCGGATTCGGGTCGTCTTTCTGGGCGTTCTGCCGGAATACCGTCACACCCCGGCCTCGGCGATGCTGCTCTTCGACAGCATGCGCATGGCACGGGAGTTCGGCGCGACCGAAGCCGAGGGCTCCTGGGTCTCCGAAGACAACCCCGCCATGTGCAAGCCGCTGGAGGACCACGGCTTCTCGGTCACCGATCGGTATGTGATTTACGAGAAGGCGTTGGGGTAGCATTTAGACCGCGAAAAGGACGCGAAAGGCCACGAAAAGAGCGCGAAAATTGGCTGACGTGCGCTTCGCTGCAATTTGGGCCTGGACTGACGCCAGCCCGGGGGCGACTCCTCGACCGTGACCGGCCAGTTCTCAACCAGAATCGTGATCTACTCCGCCTCCCGAAGCGGGAAACGGCGGCGGAGCCATCGCGGATTTCCCGATCGAGAGTGTCACGGGGCCCGATGCCCAACGCCTCGTGGATCTCCCGCGGAATGACCGTCTGACCTCGTACCGAAACTTTGCTCCGTATTTCTTCTCTCACTTGCAAGATCGTTGTTCGTTGCACCAGCAGATTATATTGGTATTCTTACCAGGGGCATCAACTGAGCCTGAAGGGTGTCTGAAAAGGCACGGCGACGGCTTGCCGACCGGGCAGGTGGCCTCACCCCTTGCCCCTCGCCATTTCTGGCGAAATGGCGAGGGGAGGACGAGCCGAGGCGCGCCGAGCGCGCCTCCGGATTCCCCC
>JBOGTX010000776.1:0-4580 GCA_050695695.1 Chloroflexota bacterium | reverse complement strand
ATCTACCACGACGTCGCGGCTCCACTCGCCGACGTGCCCCTCCACGCCGATTCCGCCATACCTGGTGTAGCGGCCGATCTGCAGCCTGGGATCGGCAGCCCTCGATCTTCGGAACGAGGCCGACCCGCGAGTTCATGGACCCGGGCTCACCCTCTTTGTCGTGGAGCAAAGACGCGCGGGCGCCGCGTGCGAGAGGCTGAAAGGTGTCCGGAAAGCGCGGTGGATGCGAGGTGGGTGAGGCCGTGCCTGGCGCTGGAGTCGGCCGATCGTGAGCCTTGACGCATTGTTCGTGGTGCGATTAGCGCACGTGATCGCTGGAGTAAGCTGGCTCGGCGAGGTGATCACGATCAATTTCGTGCTGCTGCCCGCCCTTTTCGGCGCCCGTGATGACGACCGACAGGTGCTCCTGAGCACGGTCTTCCCCCACGTGTTCCGGCTGGCGACTGTCCTTGGCGGCACGGCGGTCGCCAGTGGCTTCGTGCTTCTCCTCTGGTTCACTAGCTTCCATCCGCTCGCCGCGCTCCATAGCCACTGGGGGTGGTACATCGTCGTGGGAGGGACGATCGGCGCTGCGGTCTACGCGTTTCATCTGTTCCAGGAATCCGGCGCCGAGCGTTCGATCGCCGCGCGCCTGACCTTCGTGGTCGATGCCGACGATCCGCGGGAGACGCGGCGAATGCTAAAGCACCTGGCGCGCTTCCCGCGCGTCGGGATGGCTGTGCTCGTCGTCGTGGTCGCGCTCATGGTTTGTGCCGCCCACTTCGCCTGATGAGCACTCGGATCCTGCACGGCCTTTGCGCTCGCACAAAGAAGCAAGCTCTTCACGCGCGTATCCTTGAAACATTCCAGGCGACGAACCTACCGCGCGATGGGGTCGCGACGGGGCATCCCGGAGGAGGGATCTGATGGGTGATTCAAACGAGCGCGTAGAGCTACCGATCCACGCGGCCCTCACGCTGAACGCGCGGCCCAGCCCGCTGCGAGTCGATGGCCACGTAGAGAATCCTCTGGTGTTGAGCCTGGGTGATCTCGACGCGCTTGCCCAACGGTTGCTGGTGGACGATTGCACCTGCGTCGCGGGGTGGTCGGTTCGGGGGGTGATCTGGAAGGGCGTTCCGCTGATGGCCATTCTGGAGCTGGCCCGGGTCGCGTCGGACACCCGGTGGATTCAGGCCAGCGCGGGCGAATACAGCGTGCCGATCTCGCTGGACGACGCCCGGCGCGCGTTACTCGCGCTGCGCCTGGGTGAGCAACCGCTACCATTCGCTCACGGTGGGCCAGTTCGCCTGGTCGTTCCGGGCGGTGAATGCTTCACGAGCGTCAAGTGGCTGGATCGCCTCGAGGCGCGCTTCGATTCCTTGGCGAATCGCGGTCGTGACATCGCGCTGGGGCGACTGGAGCGTGCCGGTGAAAGCGCCGCGAGAACATCGCTGCCCCATCCGCGGATTCTTGGTGGAATCCGACGCTGGCGAGAGGGGAAGGGATCGACCGAGTGGATGGATCTGCCGGCATCGACGCTCAACCGGGTGCGATGCCGCGCCGCCGCGATCGCCGGTGAATGATGGCAAAAGGCACGGCGGGCCTCGCGGCCACCACCACGGGGATAAGCTCGCGACCAGAGAACATTCGAGGTGAACCACGATGGCGGATTTGAACACCCAGTTCGTTTACGGTCCGCACCACATCAGCGCTGATCTCACCCTGACGGTGTTGTTCGAGCAGTTACCGGCGGCCTTACCCTTCATGGTGGGGTTGGGCTTCACTCCGCTGGCCGAGCCGCTCCTGCGCGAGCGCTACGCGACCCGGGTGACGATTCGTCAGGCCGCCGCGACCCTGCCGATCAATCTGGAGCGATTGCTGATCGACCTCGATCACCTCGCCGAGACGGCGGGGCAATCGTGAGTCAGGACCTGCCCACAGGCCACCGGAAGCTGCGTTCCGAATCGTTGGACCGGACGTGGTCAGGGTAGCGGAGCCGCGCGGACCACGCCCTGTCCAATATTCCCTCGACGGATCAACCATTTTCGGAAGCTGAGGCCGCCTCCTGCCACGAGACCGTGAGCAATAAGGCGCTTTCACCTCGTGCCTCGACGTCGTGCCGGAGATTGGCCTCCAGGGCCACCAGATGGCCACCGGGAAGATCGACGGTGCGATCGGGCAGTTGAAGGATCAGATGCCCAGCCAGGGCCTGGATCGAAATGTTCCCTGATGCCTGATGGGTCGGTAGACGCGCGCCATCCCGCATGGCGATCAAGACGATCCGGAGGTCCGGCTCTTTGATGAGCGTCTTGGCGTTGTGGGTTCCCTGGAGCCAGGCCGCCTCGCGGTGAAGCTGCGCGATCTCGGCGTTCAGGTCAAACGACAGGACCAACCCGGCCAGGTGCTGGGACGGGCGCTCCGGCGTCCCGGTCGTCTCGCCAACCGGATGCGTTCTCTCGTGGAGTGGGTCATTTGTCACCGGTCTCTCCTCCAACGTGGCTGGGGTGTCGGTGCTGAGCCCGGTCCAACTCGGTCAACCGCCCTCGGAATGATACCACGGTTTCCCGTGCGGCCTGGCGGGCGCGGCGTTTACCGGTGGGTTTCGAGGACGACCTCGTGCCACCAGGTTTCGCGTTCGGCGATCTGCACGCCTTCCATCTGGGATCGGGTTCGCCGGAACACGTCGGTGGCGTGCCAGGCTTCCCAGGCCGCGCGATTTTCCCAGGTTCCGATGACCGTCCGTTTGTTCGCGGTCTGGCTGGAGACGCAGAGCTGAACCGCGACCCAGCCTGGCTGTTTTCGGGCCACTTCCGCGCGCTCCCGGAATGCCGCGTCCCAGGCAGCCTCCTTCCCTGACTCGATGGTGACGTGAGTGATGACGGTCATCATGGGACACCTCCTGTTGGCTTTGCCGGTAGACGGCCAGTGAGATCGGCGGGCTTGAACGGGCCCGGCTCGGCGATGAGCGTGCGCGCCGCCTCGACTTGCCCCCAAACATTCCAGAGCAGGACCCCGCGCACTCGGCCGTCGCGCAGGTAATAGACAACCCCTTCGCGATATGGCGTGCGCCAGTCCTCCACGGTTTGCGCCCGGGCATCCAGCTCGCCGACCGCTTCGTACCCGAGCTCGAAGAGATCCGAATAGAAGAACGGAAGGTGGTGATAGGGCTCGGCGCGCCCGGCCATCGCGTGTCCCGCCGCCTGGCCCATGGTGTTCGCGTTGTCTTCGTGCTCGACGCGAATCGCCTGCCCCAACGCCGGGTTGAAGAAGCGCGCCACGTCGCCCGCCGCGTAGACGTCGGGACCACCGGTCCGCAGGAGCTCGTCGACCACGATGCCATTCTCGACGGCCAGTCCAGCGCTCCGCGCGAGCTCGACGTTGGGCTGGAGGCCAATTCCCGCCACCACCCCGTCGACCTCGATCTCCCGCTCCGAGGAGGAATCGGCCGACCGCACTTTGAGCGCCAGGCGCTCGCCGCGCTTCTCTAGCCCAACCGCCGACGATCGGATCAGAACCTCGACGCCCTTCTGCCGATAATAGGCGCTGACGAAGTGGACCAGACTCCGCGGGTAGATGCGCTCGCCGATCCCGGACTCGGGAACGATCAAAGTCACCTGCTTCTGGCTCATCGCCAGGGCCGCGGCGACTTCCGAGCCGATGAATCCGCCGCCGATGACGGCGAATCGCGCGCCGTGCTCGGCCAGCGCGCGGAGCCGGCGGTAGTCTCCCAGCGTGCGATAGTAGAGAACGTCATCGCCGCCAAAGGGAAGGCGACGGGGTGTCCCGCCGGTTGCCAGCAAACACTGGTCAAATGAATAGGTCGCTCCCTGGTCATCCGTTGCCTGCTTCCGCGCCACGTCGAGGGAGCGAATCCGCCGTCCAAGGTACGGCTCGACGCCCGGAGGCGCCGGCTTGCGCCAGATGCTCTCCATGGCCTTGCCCTTCCAGAGCCCCTTGGAGAGCGGGGGGCGATTGTACGGTGGGTCGGGCTCGTCGCCGACCAGGGCGATCGCACGGTCGCCATCCACCTCCCGGATCCCGCGAATCGCCGCGTCCGCGGTCATCCCGCCGCCGATGATGAGATATGGATAGTGAGGCATTGATTCTCCTCCCATGGTGCCGCGTTAAGAACGGTCCGGTCCGGGCACTCCGTCGCGGAGACGTGGTGATCGGGGACGATAGACC
Source organism: Chloroflexota bacterium (assembly GCA_050695695.1). Classification (GTDB taxonomy): domain Bacteria; phylum Chloroflexota; class UBA6077; order FW602-bin22; family CADDYW01; genus JAJPKB01. The sequence continues at coordinate 416 of JBOGTX010000776.1, read as the reverse complement.
GGCAGTCCGGCCCGATACCACACCGATAGGCCACCGGCGAGCACCGCGACGCGCTCCGCCGGATACCCACGGCGAACGAGTCCGAGCGCCGCCCGGGCGCTCGTGTACTCCTCCAGTCAGGTACAGTAGAGGACAAGCAAATGTCGAGCGGGTACGTGCTCCAGTCCCTCGAGAGATGGTGCTGCCTCGATCGCTTCGAGCGAGAGGGAGACCGCGCCCTCGATGTGACACCCTTCGTAGGAGCCACGGTAGCGCACGTCGACCAGGGTCGCGGAACCGCTCTCGACGAGGATCGCGGCCTCGCGCGCCGAGACGCGGCGGATTGCCGCCACCTCAGCCTCGGTTGGCGCGGACAGAGGTCCAGTCGGCGAATCTAACACGAGTACTCCTCTTGGGTTCTTGTTCTCTCCAGGGAC
>JBOGTX010000775.1:0-1539 GCA_050695695.1 Chloroflexota bacterium | reverse complement strand
CCGCCGGACCTCGCGCTGGCCAGCTCGGTGCTGGCAAGCGCCGCCGGCAGCGGGGTCAGCACCGGCCCGATCCAGACGACGACCGGTGCCGACGAAAAGATCGGCGACGACAGCTACCGAACCACGGTGGCGAACCTCACGATCTCCGGCTCGCTGTCACAGATTCTCGATTTCTTCGATCGCCTGGAACAGACTGGCATTCCCACCCTGACGTTTGATAACATGCGCCTGGAAAACACCGGTGGGCAGTGGACGGTCCAGGTCCAGGTTATCGCGTACGCGCAGCCATGAGCGAGCCGACATGAGGCATCCCGAGTTTCCGGCGGGCGGGCCGAGGAGACCTCTCTCCTGGCCTCTCCCCGGCGCGGGGAGAGGAACGGCCAAGAGAGATCCTTCCCCGATCGTTCCCGCTCTCTCCGCGCCGGGGAGAGCGGGACAGGGTGAGAGAGGTCCCCTCGGCGTCGCGGACAAAACTCGCGATGCTTCACGTCGCCACATACTCAAAAGGGAAGACCCGCGTTGAAAACTCCGTTCGGCTGGCCAAACCGGCTGGTCTCGCCACGCAAGCTGAGTGCTGCCTCGAACGTTGCCGAGGACGAAGCCGTCCTGGCCGACCTCGACGTCGCGCCGGTCGAGACCCCGACCGGGCCATCTCCGACCAGCCGTCGATTTCGCCTTCCGGGTTGGCCTTCGTTCAACCGCGCCCGGGTGACGGCCAGCGTCGAAGGAACGAGTCTGCGGGTCGTTTCGGTGATCGACCGTCGGGTCGCCGGCTGGGCGAGCATTCCATTAGACAGTCGGCTGGTGAAAAATGGCCAGATCAGCGACCCAACCGACCTGGGAGCGGTGATCGGCGAGACCTTCGATCGCCTGGAGCTGTCGCGGCGCAACGTCGCCTGGGCGCTGCCGGGCTTTCAGGCAAGCGCGCGGATTCTCGACGTGCCGATCCTTCCGGGAGCAGAGCTTCGGCGGGCGATCACCGATGAGGTCGAGGCATCGCTCGGGGCCGCGGCGGACGACAGCTACCTGTCCTGGCAGCGACTCGACGGGCGGATCCGTCGTCGCGGCGTGTTCGTGCTCGCGGTGCCCCGGTCCACCGTCCTGACCGCCCTGGAAGCGCTCGAGGTCGCGGAGATTCGCCCGTCTACGATGGACCTCCGGCCCCTGGCGCTGGCGCGCGCCATCGGGCGGAACGACGCGGTCGTGGCCAACCTGGAAGACGGGAATCTGGACGTCGCGGTCGTCTCGAAGGGAGTGCCGACGGTGTTGCGGAGCATTCCGCTGCCCGGCCAGTCGGCCAGCCTCGAGCCGGCGCAGAACCGGCTGGTGGACGAGATCGACCGCGCCCTCCGGTATCACGACGACGCCAATCTCGACCGCCCCCTGGATCCGGAGACCCCGGTCTACCTCACCGGGCGGCTTGCTACCGGCATCGCGCTCACCGAGAAGATTCGTGCCCTGACTGGGCACCCGATCGGCCGACTCGCGACCGGGATCAGCTACCCGGTGGACTTCCCGGTTAGCGAATACCTGGTGAAC
>JBOGTX010000774.1:0-1729 GCA_050695695.1 Chloroflexota bacterium | reverse complement strand
GCTTGATCCCGCGCAGCCCGAGGTCTTTGACCGCCCGCTCGATCTCGTCCAGCATTCTGGGATCGCCCGGGTGAACCGAGAGAAAGCCGATCAGCTTCTCCGGGTGCGCGCGCACCACCTCGGCGGTCTCGTCGTTAACGGTGCGGGCGATGTCCATGAGATAGTTGGTGTTCGCTGCGTGGCCGGCGTCGGGCAGCATCGCGATGTTGAAGCAGATGGCCCGGTCGACCGGCCGCATCGCCTCGAGGTAATCGTCCCAGGTGTAGTCCTCGGGGTTCGGCTTGTCTGGCCGCATCGGCGCGACGTCGGCCCCGCCGATCCGCCCGGTCGGCCGAACCCGGTGCCGCGGCGTGTGGGTGTGAATGTCGGTAATCATGACCTTCCCCTGCATTCAGTCGAAGAAGCCGGCGTCCTCGTCGGAAAGGCGCTTCTTCGCCTCGGCGACTCGGAAGTCGACGCCCAGGCCGGGGCGGTCCCAGACCGCGATGTGGCTCTCCTTGACGATCGGGTCGGGTAACCCCTCGACGATGTCGTACCACCAGTCCGGCCGACCGAGCGGGTACTCGAAGGCAATGAAGTTCTGCGGCATCGCCGCCCCGACCTGGACGTGCGCCGCGAGCCCGATCAGACCGTCGAAGACGCCGTGCGGCGCCATCAGGATCCCGTGGAGGTCGGCGTACTCGGCGATCCACTTCAGCTCGGCAATTCCCCCGACGTCTTCCGGATCCGGCCCGACGACGCTGACCGCGCGCTTCTCGATCAGGTCCATGAAGTTCTCACGCAGGTAGATCTGCTCGCCGGTGTGGATCGGCGTCGAGGTGCTCCGGGTAACCTCGCGGAAGAGGTCGGCGGTGACGTACGGGACGTAGTCGCCGGTCAGCAGGTCTTCGAGCCAGGCGATGTTGAGCGGCTCCAGAGCCCGGGCCAGCCGGATCGCGTCGGGTACGGTCCAGCCGGGGCCGCAATCCAGCGCCAGGGCGACCTCGTCGCCGAGCACCTCTTTCATCGCCTCGACGCAGGCGATGACGTACTTCAGCCCCTTTTCGGTGATCGGTCCGCGATTCGGGTAGCGCGCGTCGCGGCGGTATTCGCCGTAGGTGTGCTCGGGGGAATGGGAGAACATCTGGCCGTGGTAGCCGATGCCCTGCTTGATCAGCGAAAAGCCTTCTTTGGCCTCCTTCATCTTCGCCATGTTCTCGGCGTAGTCGGCCGGGGAGTGACCGGTCATCGGGAAGCGAACGGCGCCGTTGTAGACGCGCACCCGATCGCGGATCTTGCCGCCCAGCAGCTTGTAGACCGGCAGACCGGCCGCCTTGCCGGCGATGTCCCAGAGCGCCATCTCGATCGCCGAGACCGAGCTGCCCCAGGGCTTGAAGGCGCCCATCCGACGGATTCGGAGCATCGTCCGGGCGACGTCGGTGGGGTCTTCGCCGATCAGGAGCGGCTTGTAGAACAGCACGTGCGACTTCAGGTAGGGCTTGGTGTTCTCGATCTCCCCGTACCCGGAGATGCCCTGGTCGGTGACGATGCGAACCACCGGGTTCTGCCCGATGACCGCGCACTTGAGATCGGTGATCTTCACGGATTCCTCCTCGTTTCCGAAGCGTCTGGCGCGCCTAAGGGTAGCGTTCGCGCGCGCCGGTGTCCAGCCCTTGGGCGGACTTTCGGAATGCCATCATTGACACTAGAAACTGTCTGAAAAGGTCAGGGGCAATGGTAGTCTTTATAT
>JBOGTX010000773.1:0-7437 GCA_050695695.1 Chloroflexota bacterium | reverse complement strand
ACCACGAGGCCCGCCACGCCGAGCAATCGTTCCTGATGGCGCGCTTGCTCCGGGCGCGGGGCAAGTCGGCGGCCGAGATCGCCGAGGAGATGAGCATTCCGGCGCGCATCGCCACCCAGGCCGCGGGCAAGCCGCTTCGGCTCGGAACGCCGGAGGCGGTGCTGGCGCAGGGGCTGTTCGACGAGACCTACGGCGCGAGCGCCGGGCACACCGCGCAGGTGTACGCGGTTCTGGCGAAGCGGGACGGGGAGTACAAGCGGGCGCTGGCGGCGCGCGACAAGAATCCGACCCCGGAAAACGACGCCAAGCTCCAGGCGGCCTTCGATCGCCTCCAGAAAGCCCAGGACGATTACGAGAACCTGGTGGGCGAGTCGGACGCCTTCCACGTCGGCGGCCAGGCGAAGGCGGAGTTCCAGAAGGGGGGCACGCCGTGATCGAGACGATCGAGCGCGCCTGCCGACTGGTGGCGGCGCCAGCGGCGAGCCCGATCGAGGTCGCCCGTGGTCTCGGCACGATCGTCGAGGGCGGGGAGGGCGATCACGAGATCGTCGTCCGGCCGCCCGATCGATCGGTCCGCGCGGCGACGGTGGTGGCCCGGATCGACGCGCCGGAGACCGATCTCGTCGTGCTCGATCCGTCGCCCGAGGCCCGGCTGACCGTGGCTGATCTCGTCGCCGCCTTCGGCGCGTACCGTGAGGGGCCGCGCACCCGGCCGGGCTCGCCCCGGCGGTTCGTCTTTCATACCAACTTCCACGGCCCGACCAACACCTGCGCGGTCATCGCCGAGGTGGCCGCCGCGCAGGGCGAGATTGGCGGCGAGCCGGTCGAGCGGGTGACGGTGCGGCGGGATCCGATCCTTCGGTGAGCTACCCCTCGATCAAGATCGGGGCTTGACCAAAGACGTGCCGCCAAGCCCCAGTCTTGACCCGAGCTCCTACCGCGAGGCGCCGGTGATGGTGAAGTGGTACGATGCCGTCTGGCCGGGCAGGTAGTTGTACACCTGCACGAGGACCGGGCCGGCGGTGGCCGACGAGAACGTCGTCGAGTTGACCCCCGAGGTCGTTCCCAGCGCGTTCAGCGACTTCAAGGTGGCGCCATTCTGATAGAGGTTGATCCCAACGGCATTGGTGAGATTGGGGTCGTTGGGAGTGACGTCGAGGGTGACCGTTCCGGTCGTCCCGTTGCCGGGGTAGTCGAACGTGTAGAACGCGAACGTGCCGTTGCCACTTCCGGTGAGCGTGCCCGAGGCGCCAACCGAGGCCGGCAGCGGAACCGCCGTCTCGGCGGTGCTTCCACCGTTACGCGTGGACGACGTCGCGACCGGGGCCGCGACCGAAGCCGGAGTAACGGTCGACGGAGACATCGGCGTGGCTGCCGCGGTCACCCCGGTGATGGTGAAGTTATACGACGCGGCCTGCCCGGGAAGATAGTTGTAGACCTGCACGAGCACCGGACCCGCGTTGGGCGACGAGAACATTCCGAAGTTGCTGCCTGAGGTCGATCCCAGCGCGTTCATGGTTTTGAGGGTGACGCCGTTCTGATAGAGAATGACTCCGGCGGCGTTGGTGGTGTTCGAATCGGTTGGCGTGACATTCAGGGTGATCGTGCCGGTCGTGTCGTGGCCGGGGTAGTTGAAGGTGTAGAAGGCAAAGGCACCATTGGCGCTTCCGGTGAGGGTGCCCGAGCTGCTCACCGAGGCGGGCAGTGGGATGGCGGCCGCCGCGGTCTGACCGTCGGGAGCCGCCGCGACGGCGGTGGCGACCATTCCAAGGGCGAGCAGCAAAGCCGCTCCACAGCGAAGAACCCAGCGCATTCTTTCTCCTCTTCCCCGGGTTGGGAGGAGGAAATCGCAAACGCCGACATCGCTGACATCATCGTCCGCCAATTCCCCTCGCCGCGCCGCGGGGGATTTGTTCTTACGCCCTTCTACCCTAGCGCCTGAAGCAATGGATGTCAAATCTGGCGCTTGAGCTGGCTGGCGGTGCCCCGTCAGCTATCGATCGGTCCGGTCACGACCGTGCCGGCAGCGGGGCGCCGGGTAAAGTATCGGCGTGCGCGAAAGGGTGGTACGATCCATTCGGCGAGGCCACACCAGGGGTGACGGTGAGGAGCATGGTAACTAGCGCCTATGACGCGATCGCCGAGTGGTACGACGCCTGGGTCGGCACGGGTTCCATGCGCGACGACCCCTTCTTTCCGACGGTGGAAGCGCTCATGGGGGAAATTGGCGGGCTAACGGTCTGCGATCTCGCCTGCGGTCAGGGGCGGGTGGCGCGATATCTCGCGGGGCTTGGCGCCCGGGTCGTCGGCGTCGACCTCTCGGCGAAGCTGCTCGCGATCGCCCGTCGCCACGAGGAGGCGGAGCCGCGCGGAGTGGCCTACCTCCAGGCCGACGCCCGACAACTCGACGGCATCGTCGACGCGGCTTTCGACGGTCTGATCTGTCACCTGGCGCTGATGGACATCGCCGATCTTGCTCCGACCTTGCGCGGCATCGCGCGCATCTTGAAACCGGCGGGCTGGCTCGTCTTCTCGATTCTCCACCCTTGCTACAATTCGTCACGCTCGGGAGAGATCGAATCACCCGAGGGGATCGCGCGGGTGGTGGCGGGATACTTTACCGAGGGCTACTGGCGGTCGGAGACGAGAACCGGACCGCCCGGCAAGGTCGGGGCGTACCATCGCACGTTGAGCACCTACGTCAATACTTTGGCCGACGTCGGCCTCGCGCTCGACCGCGTGGCTGAGCCGCGGGCAACCGGAATCGCCGCGGAAAAGCGGCCGGTGTGGGCGGAAGTGCCGGCGGTCCTGGTCGTGCGCTGCCAGAAGGTCTGAGCATGGAATCTCACCGAGATGGGGAGGAAGCCACCGTGGCGCAAGGAAGAATTCAGTCAGATCCTTTGACCATGATGGGCAAGCCAATCATCCGGGGGACGCGGATCACGGTGGAGCTGATTCTGGACAAGCTCGCCGCCGGGGAAACGGTCCAGAGTACTCTTGCCGCGCACCCTCGGTTGACGGGGGAGGGCGTCCGAGCCGCCCTTTCTGCATGCCGCTCGTAGGCCTCGAGCTCTCCGATCGCGTCGCCTGGCTGACGCTGAACCGACCGGAGGTGCTCAACGCGCTGGACCGGGCGAGCGTGGGCGAGTTCGCGGCGCGGATCCACGAGCTGGGTGAATGCGATGACGTGAGGGTCGTGGTGACGCGCGGGGCCGGGCGAGCATTCTGCGCGGGGAGCGACCTGCGGGACCTGGCGCCGCTCTCGTCGGCCGAGGCGAGTGAGGCCGAGCGCGAGCACGGCGCGGCGTTCGCGCTTCTCGACGCGGTGCCCTGGCCGACGATCGCGGTGCTTCACGGCTACACGCTGGGCGGCGGGCTGGGGCTGGCGCTCTACCACGACTTCCGGATCGCCGCCGAATCGACGATCCTCGGCATGCCAGAGGTCGAGCTCGGGTGGACGCCACCCTGGGCGATGGGGCGATTGGTGGATCTGGTCGGCGGGGCGAGCGCGCGCTGGCTGGCGCTATCCGGCGAGCGGATCTCCGCCGCCGAGGCCCGGGCGCTCGGACTGGTTCATGAGGTGGTGCCGGACGATCAACTGACGGCGCGGGCCGAGTCGCTGGCGCGACGGCTGGCCGCGATGCCGCCGGAGGGACTGTCCCAGACAAAGGCGCTGATCAATCGGATGTCGCCCCTGCGCGCCCCGGAGTGGGACGAGGCAGCGGCGCGGGCGTTCGAGGCGTGCTGGGGGCGACCGGAAGCGCGGGCGAACGTCGAGGCATTCCTGGAGCGGCGGAAGCGGTAAGCCTCAGAGCGGCACCGCGTGTTGCTTCACGTAGTCGTCGACGTCGGGGGTCTCCTCGGGCCCGAAGTAGAAGAACGGCTCGGCGTATTCGAGGCCGTAGGCGTGGCCGAGCTCGCGATCGGGCCGGAGGACGAAGCGCCGGATGTACTGACGGTCCGCCGTCTCGTCGTCGCCGTCGAGCTCGGGGAGACGCAGCCCGCGCGTGGCCAACGAGGCTTTCAGGCGCGAGCCGGTCGAGCCACCGGGGCCCTGGGCCTTGTTCACGCTGACCGCGGCCACCTTCGCTTCGATCGTCGGGCCAACGTCGACCACCCGGTTGTAGGGCTGGCCGTGGCGCGCCACCCAGTAGTAGCGCTCGCGCACGGTGTGGGGCACCAGCCCGGCGGCAAGCTGCTCGGGATAGTCCTTATCCATACCCGCCATCCAACGCGCGGCTTCGACCGCCGAGGCGGTGGCGTAGTGATCCGGGTTCTCTTCCCAGTGGCCCCACGGATTGAAAGTGAAGAGGGTATCGACCTTGAGCAGGCGGAACAGGAAGATTAGCCGGCAGCGCAGCTCGAGGGCCGAATCGCCGTCCATCCGGTGATTGCGGTATCCCAGGTTGAAAATGCGCTTGAAGCCGAGGATGCCAGTCAGCGCCGCGACCTCGCGCTCGTTGCTGAGGATCGTCTCACCGATGCTCGCGGTCGGACCACAGTTTTCGTCGTTGGTGGTCTGGATCAGGTAGCCGGTATATCCCTCTTCGATCAGCTTGGCGACCGTGCCGGCGCAATAGAGAGGGACGTCGTCAGCGTGGGGCTGAATCGCGGCGAAGACCTTGCCCCGGTAGGGCTGGCCCGACGTCGCGCGCTCGACGACGACCTCCTCGTCGGGCGTGGGGCGCGGATGAATGTCAAACACGGCATGGCCTCCGGTTGGCGATGAGAGTCTCGAGATCGGTGGCGCTGCTGCTTGTGCCAGTTTACCATCGGGCCCCGGTAAGGGCCAGGGGCGTGGTCTGACGGGATACCGACGTGGTAGCCCGGATCAGTGGCCTCCCGACGAAAGGTTCGCTCTGATTTTGAAAGGGTTGCTTTACAGCGCGGGACAGCGACACTGGCCTGACGGACGTCCAGCCGACTGTAGGGGCGATTCGTGAACCCGCCCGGTCGCTTTGCTCAGCATGACCCGATGGGATGGCGCTCCTCGCCCCTGGGCCACGTTGTCAACCTAATTCGATTTTAATTCCCAAACATATGTTCGTGTGCTAGAGTCAGGGAGCGGTCGGGCGTGCCGATCCACCAGGTCGAGCCGGACCCGCCCGCGGCAAAGGAGGCTTTCCAGGAATGGCCTATTCGACGAAGACCGCGGAGGAGCGGTTCTCGGCGGTTGTCGAGGAATTCCTCGACAACCCAAACGTCACCCCGCCGTCGAACGGGAGGAAGTTCGGCTCGGCCGGTCTGAAGGTTCACGATCGGATCTTCGCGATGCTCTCCCGAGGTCAGCTCGTCGTCAAGCTGCCGAAGGCGCGGGTCGAGGCACTGATCGCCTCCGGAGCGGGCCAGCCCTACGATCCTCGCCGTGATGGCCGACTGATGAAGGAATGGGTCGCGATCGCGCCAGCGTCCGAAGCAGACTGGCTGACGGTGGCGCAAGAGGCGATGGAGTTTGTCGCCTCAGCCCGCTGAAGGGGCTGCCGCCGAGCGCGACGCGCGACGGCCGATCAACGTGATCGGGCTTGGCGACCTGGTGTCACGGCGTCGGCTTTGTCAGGTTGAGCCGCGCGAGGTATCCCTGAATCGCCTGGAAACCAGCCGCATTGTCGGTCGTGTTGGCTAGCGACAGGGCGCGCGATGAGCCGGCCGCCTGTCGCGATCAGGGCTCAATTCTCCGGAGGGTTGGCAAGGCATCGAAGTCGCGATCGTAGCTATAGATCTCCGCGACCTCGCCATCTTCCATCGACGCCACGGCGAACGCATCCTCGAAGTCGAGCGTGGGAAAGGTGACGTAGAGGTCAAGCGCACGAAAGCAGAGGCGCTTGCGAGAAAGCCTCAATCCGCGGAGATTCAGCATGGGCACAAGTCGGGCCCGAATCTCATCGTGAGTGAGATTGTAGTGGGAGCGTGACGAGAGAACGTAGGTCAATTCCGCGACGATCAGCTCATTGGTGGCAGCTTCCTCCTCGCCACGATCCAGCCGTTGAAACATCTCGTGACAGGCCTGGGCTTTCCCTTCGTCATCACGGGTCAGGAAGCGCAAAAAGACGTTGCTGTCGACGAACCTCATGGGTCCGCTGCCTTGTGAATCGCGCGCTCGGCCCGTTCTTGCTTCGCCTCGCGAATGATCTGGCCGAAGTCGTCGGGCCGCTGGAGTGGCCTCACCGAGCCATAGGCCGTCTCAAGGGTAAAGCCCGCCGGAACGAGCCGCACCTGACCGTCGTCGATGGTGAAAGCGACCTTCTGACGGGGCTTCAGACCCAGAATTCGGCGCACCTCCGCCGGAACGGTGACCTGTCCACGCTGGGTGATCGTCGCGACGATCTCTCGCATTATCAGTGTTCCTTTGCATTGCCTGGCTCACCTTGCATGGCATTATAAGCCACGCCTTGCTCTCCGCACAACACACGCCAGTGCAGAATCAAGACACCAATGCAGGATGCCTTGCCCCTCACCCCCCAACCCCGATCTGAGCCGACTCCGGGCACGAGCAAACGCCGGTCGAGGGTTGACCTGCCTCCTGCTTAAGAGAATTCCTCGTCGCTGCAAGATCCGGCCGGCCGGATCGGATCGCAACTCTCGCTGAGGCGGGCCCAGCCGTCGCGGAGCTCGATGGTCCGCTCGGCGACATGGCGGAGGAACGCGCGGTCGTGGCTGATCGCGACGACGGTGCCGGGGAAGGCGTCGAGAGCCGCTTCGAAGTGCTCGCGGCCCTCGACGTCGAGGTGATTCAACGGCTCGTCGAGGAGCAGCAGGTCGCAGCGGCGCGACGCCAGCCGCGCGAGCTGGAGTCGGCTTCGCTCGCCCGCGATCTAGCGCAGCAGGGTCGTCTTGCCGGCGCCATTCGGACTGACGATGGTAACGCGCTGGCCGCGCTGAAGGTCGAACGCCGGGTCGGCGAGCGATTGGGGAAGGTAGCCGACGGCTTGAGCGGTTGGCGCGAGAACGATCACGCCGGAATCCGGCACGTCCTGGCCGGCGAGGCAGCGCAGGAGGGTGGACTGACCGGCGCCGTTTGGGCCAATCAGCCCGACGTGCTCGCCGTCGTTCAGGGTAAAGCCGACGTCGGAAAGCACGACGTCGACGCCAAACGGCTTGGAAAGATCGCGAACCTGAAGTATGGAATCTCCTCATCGTCAGCGTGAACTGCCGAGTGACGCGCTAGCGTGCGGCGACCGAGGAGACGCCAACCGGCTGCCGGCCCCATGCGACCGACGATACGCCGCCCCGAACCAGCGCCGGAAAGATGGCGGCCGGCGAGAATATCCACACCGGAGGGACTACCGCAGAATCGTCGGGGAGTAGCCGATCTGGGAGCGCGGGCGTCTCGGTCCTGTTGGCGAAAGGGCGCGGCCCGATGCTCCGCGGCGTCCCGAGTTTTGGGGAAGGCGCCCAAGGGCCGTAGGGCAGGGGGCGCTGTCCCCAGCGTTCGAAATG
>JBOGTX010000772.1:0-2936 GCA_050695695.1 Chloroflexota bacterium | reverse complement strand
CGCCGTACTGGGAATCGATCATCGTCTTGTTACGCCACTCGAGCATGGCCTGTGGATCCAGACCCGGGGGTGCGTCGATGATGGCCACACGATCTTGCATGCTTTCGCAGTGGGTCAGCATCGACTTCTGCAAGCCGACGAGCGCGTCGTCCCCGATCAGGCCCCGCTTGTAGGCGCTCATCAGGTCGGGCGCGCAAACGATCGTGATCTCGTCGACCGCTTCGAGGCCTTCGATGCCCGAGCGATCCTGCACCTTGCCCATGAAGTCGCTTGTGCTCACCTGGAGCGCGGTCGCTGACGGCGTCTGCAACGAGAAAGTTCCCTGACGCGGCGCGGGAAGGTTCGCGCCTTTCGTGGCGGACGGGCTCAGCCAGATGTATTGCGAGTTACCGTTGACCAGCGTCTCGACGTACTTCGGGCTTTCGCGGTCCATCGACGCCCCGTCGAACTCTTCCAGAACGTCGCGCCCGCGCTTGACCGCGAGGCGGAAGGGCGTCGCCGAGTCCGGCGTCCTCGCGGCGTCCGATGGCCGGCTCGAGGTCGCGGGCGGGGAGGCCGGCTTGCTCTTGGACGGGTCACCAGGCTTGGTTTCGTCGATCGAGGACGACGTCGAGGGGCCGGGCGGCAGGGCCGCGAAGCCATCTCCGTATTCGATGTCGACCGACAGCCCTGGTGTCGTCAGGCCCTGACGAATCGCGAAGACTTCGAGCGAGGCTTTCGATCCACCGTCGGCCGCGGCCGGGACCATCGCCTGAGGAGCCAGGGAAGGCGCGATATTGACCACGAAGCAGGTGCCGCCACCATTGGCGAAGTACCCGTACACCGAATGCGCCAGGTAGTACCCGTCGTGGAAGCTGCCAAACTTATCGACGAACTGCGACCAGTTCGTGACGAGCGTTGGCTTGTTTCGCGGGCCCATCTCGGCAAATCCAATGAACGCGGCGACCGAGGTTCCGACGCCTTCGATCGGCTGACTGCCGGGCGGCATCTCTTCGACGTAGACACCTGGAGTTTGATAGCTCGTCGCCATCTAGTTGAACCCTCCTGTTCGATCCACCGGTCTTCCACGGTGACTGATGAGAATCCCTGAAGCGTGTCGCGTCGGTGATTCCTTGGCGATTCCTGCCCCCTTCCTTCCGTCAGATCTCGACATCGTAGTTTCCCGCCGGAACGATCCGCGAGGATGACACCTCGGGTCGGCCGCGCGCGCGCACGATCAGGGTGACCGGGCCACGCGGGGCGCCGGCGAAGGAGAAGCGCCCCTCGTCGTCGGTGATCGTCCGGTCACCGGTTTCCGATAACAGCACCACCGCTCCCTCGACGGTTTTCGTCGGGTCCTGGCGGTCGCGGACTCGACCGAGGATCCGGGTCTGGGCAGCCATTTCGCGCGGCTCGAGCTTGTTCGCGCGCAACGTGGGGGCCCGAAGGGTAAGAGGCGTGGTGATCACGGCATCCGGCTGAATCGCGACGGTGACCACGTAGGTCAGGACCGGGCGAATCTTGTTGTCCAGTGCTTGCCAGAGGTCGGCGTAGTTCGACGGCATCTGGTCAGGTTGCGCCACCGAGGTCTGAATCGGGTACGGCTGCTCCTTGAGGCCTCCCTCGAGGTAGTCGGCGGGCAGCGTGCCGTGGCGCGCAAGCGCGAAAAGCACCCGCCAGAGGAGTTGGTGCTCGTCCTCGGGCACCCGCGCCCAGGTGCTGATCTGGTAGGACGCATCGATCCGGACCGGAACCCGGACCGTCGATACCAGATTCGTCGTCGTTTCACGGCGATGCTCGTGACCTCGGACCCGTAGCTTCACGTTTTCGCGAACGTCGTAGAGAAAGCAGTTGATCGCCGGACGGGTCAGTCGGCCCGACCACTCCCGATCCGGGGTGTCGAAGCTGATGTCGACCTCGGTCGGATCAACCGGAACGTGACGGATAAGCAATTGTCGGATCGTCTCGTCGAGGTCCGCGAACACTTCCAGCCCCACTGCTCGGCGGCCCCGCCCGTCCGGAGACCGCGATCTGACCGCGCCGGCCGCGAGGCCGAGCGGATACACACTACGCCTGAATGGTTAACTGAGGGTTACGTGCTGGTTAAAGCAGCCGAAAGATCAGACATCCTTCAACATCGCGTAATAGTGCTCGAAGTCACCGGGGCCGACCATTTTGCCCAGCTTCTGATATTCTCGGCGGGTGGCTCGAACCAGGTGCTTCATGCCGATCGGCTGCTCCTCGCCGGCGGCGAGGAACGCGCTGGCCAGCGCGATGTTGCGGATGTGCCCGCCGGCCAGCCGAAACTTCCGGGCGAGGAAGGCGAGGTCCAGGTCCGGATCGAGCGGAGCTTCGCGCGGCAGCGCGAGGCGCCAGATCGCCAGCCGCTCCGGCTCCTCGGGCATCGGAAAGTCCAGCACGAAGTCGAGGCGACGCACGAAGGCTTCATCCATGCTGCCGCGCAGGTTGGTGGTCAGGATCGCCAGGCCATCGTAGGCCTCGAGGCGCTGCAGTAAGTAGGCGACCTCGACGTTCGCGTAGCGATCGTGGGCGTCGCGCACCTCCGAGCGCTTGCCGAACAGCGCGTCCGCTTCGTCGAAGAGGAGCACCGCGTCGCCCTGGTCGGCCGCGCGAAAGATCGTTTCCAGGTTCTTTTCGGTCTCGCCGATGTACTTGCTGACGACCGCCGCGAGATCGATCCGGTAGAGCTCGAGACCGAGCACGCCGCCGACGATCTCGGCGGCCATCGTCTTGCCGGTTCCCGGTTGCCCGGCGAAGAGCGCCGTCAGCCCGGCGCGGCGGGCGTGCTTGCGGCCAAACCCCCATTTTTCGAGCACGGTGATCTGGTACCGGGCCCGCGAGCAGATCTCGCGAAGCTGCGCGGTGCCATCGGCTGGCAAGACGATGTCATCCCAGGTGTAGCGCGGCTCGAGGCGCCGGGCCAGGCCGGACAGCGG
>JBOGTX010000771.1:0-7378 GCA_050695695.1 Chloroflexota bacterium | reverse complement strand
CCCCTGGACCCACGGTGGCCACGCCGCGTCCTTCGCCGGCGACGCCGACTTCGGGATCGACGCGCCGCTCGACGACTACAACGAGCTTCGCCTGCGCTGGTTCGACCGCTGGCTGAAGGGTCTCGACACCGGGATCGATCGCGAGCCCCCGGTGCGCATCTTCGTGATGGGCACCGGCGACGGCCGGCAGGCGCTCAACGGCCATCTCGATCACGGCGGCGCCTGGCGAGAGGAAAACGAGTGGCCGCTGGCCCGCACCCGCTGGACGAATTACTACCTTCAGCCCGAGGGCGGGCTGGATCTCGCGCTGCCGCCACCATCCTCGCCATCGCCGTTTCGCTTCGAGCCCTGGAATCCGGTGCCGACGATCGGCGGGAATATCTCGGCGGCCGAAAACGTGATGCCGGCTGGCGGCTTCGACCAGCGCTGTACCGATCGGGTGTTCGGTGCCAAGGATCACCTCCCATTGGCGGCACGCCGCGACGTGGTGACCTTCGTGACCGCGCCGCTCGATCATGATTTGGAAGTGACCGGACCGCTCGAAGTGAATCTCTGGGCGGCGTCCTCGGCGGTCGATACCGACTTCACCGCGAAGCTGATCGACTGGTATCCGCCCAATCCGGATTATCCCGACGGCTACGCGCTCAACCTGGAAGACAGCGTCATCCGGGCGCGCTACCGTGACGACCGCAGCACGCCCCGGCTCATGACGCCCGGCGAGGTTTATCAGTTCAAGATCGTGCTGTTCCCGACCAGCAACGTCTTCAAGCAAGGGCACCGGATTCGCCTGGACGTCTCGAGCTCGAATTTCCCGCGCTTCGACGTCAATCCAAATACTGGCGAGCCGCTCGGTCGGAACGCCCGACTCGCCGCCGCCGATCAACTGATTTACCACGACCCGGGCCACCCGTCGCACATCGTGCTGCCGGTGGCGTAGGCACGACGATTTTGGTGAGGAGCGCACACGATGGCAACAACCAGCGGACTTTCCTTTCGGGTCCTCGGAGGTTGGGAGCAGCTTCCCAGCGGATTCCGCCACCTCTACGTGAGCGGAGTCGCCACCGACTCGCGCGATCGAGTCTATCTGATTACCCGTGACGACGCCCGGGTGATCGTCTACGAGCCCGATGGACGCTTCGTCGCCTCGTGGGGCGAGGAGGTTTTTACGCCGCGCACCCACGGCATCACCGTCGGTCCGGACGATGCGGTCTACTGCGTCGACGACGGCGATCACACCGTGCGAAAGTTCACGGCGGATGGACGGCTTCTGATGACCCTGGGCGCGCCCGGCGCTCCCTCGGACACCGGTTACGACGGGCGGTCGCTGGATTCCATCCGGCGCGGTGGCCCGCCGTTCAACCGCCCCACCAATCTGGCGGTCGCGCCGAGCGGCGACCTGTACGTGACCGACGGCTACGGTAACGCCCGGGTCCACCGATTTTCGGCGAAGGGAGATCTGATTCAGTCGTGGGGACAGCCGGGGACCGAGCCTGGCCACTTCAACCTTCCCCACGGCATCGCGGTCGCCGCGGACGGTCAGGTGCTGGTGGCGGATCGCGAAAACGATCGCATCCAGATCTTCAGTCCGGAGGGCGAGTTCATCGCGCAGTGGACCGACGTTCAGCGCCCCACCGCCATCTGCATCGACCGCGCCGGGCTGGTCTACGTGTCCGAGCTCTGGTGGCGTCCGGGGATGCTGTCGTATACCCACGGCCCGATCGTCGACGATCTGCCCGGTCGGGTGAGTGTCTACGATGCCGGTGGCAGGGTTCTCACCCGCTGGGGCAGCGCCGACCGTTGCGCGCCTGGCAACTTCTGCGCGCCACACGATCTGTGCGTCGACTCGCACGGCAGCCTCTACGTCGCCGAGGTCACCTATACCTTCGCCGCGAAGGCCGGCCTGGTGCCCACTGACTGCCACACCTTTCAGAAGTTCGCCCGGGGTTAGCCGGCGCGATATTGCTCGGCCCGTCGGACGTATCCTTCGGCGGAACGACGGATGCCGGCGATTTCGTCGGGGGTAAGGGCGCGCACCACTTTGCCGGGAACGCCAAGCACCAGCGAGCCCGGCGGGATGCGCGCCCGCTCGGTCACCAGGGCGTTCGCGCCGACGATGCTGTCTCGTCCCACCACCGCGCCGCTCAGCACGGTCGCGTGCATCCCGATCAAGACGTTATCTTCGACGGTGCAGGCGTGAACGATCGCGCCGTGGCCAATCGTGACGTAGTCCCCGACCGTGCAAGGCAAACCCGGATCGACGTGGAGCACCGCGGTGTCCTGCACGTTCGTCGATCGGCCAATCGTGATCGCTTCGCTGTCCGCGCGGAGCACCGCGTTGAACCAGACGCTCGATCCCTCGGCGAGTCGGGCATCGCCGATCAGAACTGCTCCTTCCGCGACGAAGACGTCCGGGGCGACGGTGGGGCTCCTGGTCAGATATCGGCGCAGCACCGGTTCGCTCCTCTCCCGCGCGTCACGCCCTGGCGAGCGCGCGGTGGATGATTCCGCGGTAGACCGCTGCCGCCGCGGTCTCCCGACGGGTCAGCGCGGGATCCCGATCGAGATCGATCCGGTAGAGGCCGAAGTCGGATCGCAGGTCGAAGGGTAGGCCCCATTCGCGATTGGACGTAATGCTCCACACGTTGTACCCGCGCACGTCCACGCCATCGGCGCGGGCCCGCGCGATTTGCGCGGCGTGGTCCTCGACGTACTCGGCCATCTCGACGGCGTCGGGCAGCGGCAGCTTTCCGAGCTGCTTGCTGGCGCTGCGCTGGTTGACGATGCCGTTTTCCATGATCATGATCGGCAAGGCTGGGAAGAGGCTCTGCTCGTACTTCAGGCTGTCGTACAGACGCGGGGCGTAGACCGGTGCCTCCTCGAAGAACCGGCGACGTCCCACCCGGGCCAGGCGCTCGAACGAGCCGAGGCTCCAGATGTGGGGCACCGCGAAATAGAAGTCGAACGCGGCGTAATCGAGCGCGCCGGCACATTCGGACGGACAGAGAAACTCCGGAAGCTGGCCGAGCATGCCCATCTCGAACCAGTTCGACTCGAACAGCGCCATCTCCACCGTCAGGGCGCGCCCGATGCCGGCGTCGGTCAGTGAGCGGATGTGCTGACACAGATCGGACACCGCGGCGCCCATGCGGCCGAAGTGATGGCCTTCGGGCCAGGTACCGGTCTGGAAGCCCGGATAATCGCCGACCGGGACGTGCCGGTGCGCGGCATACCATTCGAGGAAGCGCTCCTCGGAGCGGACGTGGTGCTCGACCAGGCCGGCGGGAATCGCGTCGAGAAGCTGCTGGACCCAGATCGGCAAGCCGTTCGCGTAGGTGTTTGCCGAGACCAGATTCGTCGCGCCGCCGGGGCCGGAGCGAAGGGCGTCGCGCGCCGCGGTGTGCGCGAGAAAGATATTCGTCATCGCGGCGCGGACGTCGCCCATCATCTCGGCAAAACTGGCGCCGGGCTTCGGGCCCGGTGGAAACGGCGCGCCCAGCGAGGTAAAGCCTTCGGTGATGAGTCCGTCGGGCTCGTTGAAGGTCAGCCAGTAGGGCACCTTTCCCCCGAGGGCCTCACCCACCCAGCCGGCATAGCGACGGAGCCAATTTGGAAAGTCGGTCGCGAGGAGGCCACCGCGCTCCTGGACGTGCGTTGGCCAGGCCAGATGGAGCAGGGTGACGACTGGCGTCATGCCGTGGCGACGGATGCAGTCGACGACCGCCGCGTAATGGTCGAGCGCCTGGGAATCGAGCTCACCCGGGCTGGGCTCGACCCGCGCCCAGGAGATCGAGAAACGGAAGGCGTTGCAGCCAAGGCCGCGCGCCAGCGCGACGTCTTCCTCGTAGCGGTTCCAGAAGTCGGTAGCCCGACCCCGGGCCTGGGGAACCCGACCGGATGCCTCCCACCAGTCCCAGACGTCGGGGCGCGTGGGATCGAAGGCTTCGCACTGGTGATCGGCGTTGGCGACGCCAAAGAGAAACGGAGCTGGCTCAGTCATCGCGCCCAGGATACGCGATTATCCGGAGCGTGGCAAGAGGACGGCGTACCGAGCTACCGCGACACGATGACCGGCGTTCCGAGTGGTGTCCACGAATACAGGTTCGGCATGACCGGGGCAGGGGTCTCCACGCAACCGTGCGAGCCGGTGTAGACCTGTCCGGGAATTCCCGCTCCATTCGTGCCCGGTCCAAACCGGTAGCGCCAGGGCGCGTCGTGAATGAAGTCCGCGTCTGGCTGGTCGAAGAGCATGGCGTAGTGCGACTCGACGTCCGGATACCAGAACTTGTTGCCCTTCGGGAACGGCGAATGGAACATGAAGGGCGACGACTTCGAGAGAATCTCGAACTGGCCGACCGGCGTGGGAATATCCGAGCCGCCGGTCGTGACCAGGGTGCTCACGAATGGCTTGTTTCCCTCGTACGCCGTCATCGACTGAGTGCCGAGCGTGACCTTGATGACTTTGTCGGTGATGGTCATGCCGCTGTAGAGCGCCTGGGCGTCGTTACCCGCCACGTCGACCGCGTCGATCAGGAAGCGGTAGGTGCCGGGCGCGACGATCTTGCCCTGGCTGTCCTTACCGTCCCAGGCGAGGTGAATCGACTTGCCCGCCGCCTGCGATCCGACGTCGTACACCCGAATTGGGCTGGCGGAAGAATCCGGCAGAATCGACACCTTGACCTTAGCGTCTCGCGATGCCTCGAACTGAATCGGCACCGTCTGATACAGCGGATTGGTCGCCCAGCTTCGGAAGAGCACGCCCGAGATCGACAACGGATTTCGCATGACCGTCAGCTCAACGGTGGCGGGTTGACTCGTTTGTCCGGCTTTGTCCATCGCCCAGAGGTGCAGGAACCAATCGCCATCGGAAAGGTTCTCGATCGGAAGCGAGCGAGCATCGGCGGCGACGTCGGTGCCGGTCGGGGGAGCGACCGTGGCTGCCTTCGCCTGATGATCAGCCAGGTACGACAGGCGATCCAGAGCAAGCGGCTGATCGGTCGTGACCGACCACTGGAGCACCGGCTGATCCTTCTGGCTGACCAGGGCAACACCGCTGGCGTTGTGCTGGGTTCCGGAAACGCTGAGGTTCTGGATCGACGGGGCCGGGCCGACGATCCCAAAGGCAACGTCGCCGTTGGCGAAGTCGGACCAGTCGCCCAACTGCTTTGTTTCGGCGTCCTCGAAGCGCGCCTGCCATTTGTACTGCCCGGGCACCAGGTTGTCGAGGGTCACCCGCGCGTCCACCGCGGCGTTGGCGGCGGGAATCGGTTGGCCCTGGGTCGTCGGGGCGCCGGTAAAGGGTTGATCGGACTTGACGACTTCAACCTGGGGAATGAGCGGTGCGCCGGCTGGGGCTGGCGCCTGGAAGCTGAGGACGATGCCCCCCACCGTCCAGCCGGACGTCGCGAGGGCCTTCCCGTCGATCGTCAACTGGGCGAGATTGGTCGCGGTGGTAACTTTGGGGACCGGAGTCGGAGTGGAAGCCTGAAGGATTGGCGCTGGCGAATTCGACGACGGTCCGGTGCTTGCCACCGGAGCCGGGCCGCCGTTGGTCCCGGCCGTCGCGGGCGTCGGCGACGGAACCGCGCCTCGGGAACACCCGACGATACCGAACAAACAGATCGCAACCAGGGAGAACGCCAACGGCAACCAGGCTAGCTTTCGATTCTGGTGGCATCGGACCACTTCGTCCACCTCAGCAGCAAGTCTACGATCAAATACCATCCGGATGAGGGCCGACCGGTCCGCGGTCCGGGGAGACACTCGCGGCCACTCATGACATGAAACGCACGAGCAGCCGGTCGCGTTACATGCATTATAACCCGAAAAACGCCTTCGCGAGACGCATCGATTTAGGACTGGCCGAGCGACGCCGATCGGTTGGGGCTGACGACTCACCGATCCGCTCAGGGTGTCATTCCGAGCCGCCGCGAGGAATCTCTGGCCCAGTGCGGCGAAAGCCAGAGACCCCTCGCGACACGCTCGGGGTGACAATCCACCGCGGCGCACCCGGAAACGGTCAGGCAACAACCGCCGCCTAGCAGACGTGTGCCAGGCAAAGGGGATCGCGGGGGGGCGCCTACTTCTTCTGGAACGCCGCGTCGAACGCCACGCTCGACGGCGCGAAGTCGATCTCGTGGACGAAGCGAACCGCCTCGGCCGCGCCGTGCTCGCGCTCCATGCCGCTGTCTTCCCATTCGACCGAGAGCGGCCCCTGGTAGCCGACGCGGTTCAAGGCGCGAACGATCGGCTCGAACTTCACGTCGCCGTGGCCTGGCGACACGAAATCCCAGCCCCGGCGGCGGTCGCCAAAGTTCAGGTGCGAGCCGAGGATGCCATTTTCCCCGTCGACCAGCACCTTCGCGTCCTTCACGTGGACGTGGTAGATCCGGTCGGCGAAGTGGTAGATGAACTTCGCCGGATCGACCCCTTGCCAGATGAGGTGGCTCGGATCGAAGTTGAAGCCGAATTCCGGCCGGCGGCCGATCGCGTCGAGCGCGCGCTCCGCGGAGTGGAAATCGTAGGCGATCTCCGAGGGGTGGACTTCCAGCGCGAACTTGACGTCGTATCGCCCGAACTCGTCGAGAATCGGGTTCCAGCGATCGGCGAACTGCTGATAACCCGCCTCGATCATGGCGGGCTGCTGGGGCGGGAACGGAAACCACAGGTTCCAGATCGCCGAACCGGTAAAGCCGGTCACCACGTTCACGCCAAGGTTGCGGGCCGCCTTCGGGGCGGCGAGGCACACCTCGGTCGCCCAGCGCCGCATCGCCTCCGGACTGCCTCGGTGCTCGGCCGGAGCGAAGCTCACGTGCCGCGCGTCGAGCGGCTCATCGCAGATCAGCTGCCCGGCCAGATGGATGCTGAAGGCATACAGGTCCAGTCCGTTTTTGCGAAGCAACGCGCGACAGGACTCCGCGTAGCCGGGATCCCGCGCGGCGCGAAGCACGTCGAGATGATCGCCCCAGGATGCCAGCTCGAGGCCATCGTAGCCCCAGCCCTTCACTTTCGCGGCGAGTGTTTCGATCGGCAGGTCGGCCCACTGGCCGGAAAACAGCGTCACCGGTCTTCCCATCTTCTCCTCCGGACACCTCTCGTGTGCCAAAGATTATACTCTCCTCGGTCGTCGGGTGCGCCGGCGGAACCATTCGGCAGTCCCGTTCGTTATATTTGGTGCCGCCAGCCTGAGCTGGCGTGGAGGGAACCGGAGGGAGGAAAGCCGCATGGATTCGCGACTGCCGCGACGCGCGATGATTCAGGCATCGGTGGCGACCCTGGCGACGATTGGCCTGGCCGGCTGCATCCCGACTCTCGGCGCGAGAAAGCGCCCGGTCGTCAACGTGGGCATCATCACCTACCCGAATTCGTTTCAGCCCACGTT
>JBOGTX010000770.1:0-4602 GCA_050695695.1 Chloroflexota bacterium | reverse complement strand
GGATGGCTCATCAACCAGCTCCCGACCCATTCAACCTGAAGTTATGGAGACCACATCATGATTCAGCAACCGACCCGCCTGATGAGCGCGGACGAATTGTTCAAGCTGCCCGACGACGATCACCGCTACGAACTGGTCGAAGGAGAGTTGCGACGGATGTCACCGGCGGGAGGAGAGCACGGCAGTCTGGCTGCCGAATTCGGCGCTGATCTTATCATGCACGTTCGCGAACACCGCCTGGGCCGGGTCTTCGCCGCGGAGACCGGTTACCGTCTGCGATCGGACCCGGACACCGTACGCGCGCCCGACGTCTCCTTCGTGCGCCGCGGGCGCCTGCCCGGTGGGAAGCTGCTGGTCGGCTTCCTTCCTTTGGCCCCCGACCTTGCCGTTGAAGTCGTTTCCCCCAGCGACACCGCCGATGACGTGCAGGAGAGGATTCGCGACTTTCTCGACGCCGGCACCCGCCTGGTCGTGGTTGTCTACCCGCGGACCAGGACGATCGCGGTCCACCTGCCGTCCGGCGAGGTTCGCACCCTTGGCCTTGCCGACACCTTCGACGCCGGCGACGTCGTCCCCGGCTTCCGCTACGCCATCGCGGATCTCTTCCGGGTGGACGAGGAGAGCTAGCGCTTCGGCACTGCTCGCCCTGGGTATTTCGCTTGCTCGCGTGCCGCTTCTTCGGTACACTGAAAGTGACCCGATATCAGAAGCGGACGGACAATTGGCGGAGATTGAGCGCATCCTCGTGCCCCTGGACCTGAACCGGCTGAGCGAAGCAAAAATTCCCTATGCCGAGGACCAGGCGCGGGCCTTCGGCGCCGAGATTCTCCTTCTCCACGTCCTGTCATCCGACGCGATGGCGGGGGACGCGGTCTCGCCCGCCGAGGCTCAGGCCCGAACCTATCTCGACGCGATCACCGCGCGGTTGCACTCGGAGGGGATCGAGACGCGCCCCCTCGTTCGCTACGGCCACCCGGTCGAGGTGATTCTGAGCGAAATCGAGGCGCAGTCGGTCGACCTGCTCGTGCTCGGGACGAACATCCGCCACGGGATTTCTCGTCTCTTCCTCGGCAGCTTCGCCGAGGAAATCATCGCCAAGGCTCCCTGCCCAATCCTGATGGTCCGCCCCGACATCAGCCAGGCCGAGCGACCGCACCCGGTGCGCAGCTTCGCCGAGGACGCCGCGCGGGCCGGTCCGGTCGCTCCCCGCTCGCTCGGCATTCGGACGGTCGAGGTCGCCCGGATCATCGGCAGCGTTGGCCGGGCGAACGAGCTGGACGAGACGTTTCGTCCAACCAAAAAGCGACGCGAAGACGAAGCCCGCTACCAGCGGATTCTCAAGCTCACCGAGAGTGGCGACGCGCTGCCGCCGGTCGTCCTGTACAAGCTTGGCTACGGCTACTACGTCCTGGACGGCAACCACCGCGTCGCCGCGGCGAAGCAGCTCGGTCAACTCGAGATGGACGCCCTGGTCACCGAATTCGTCTCGCTGGGCGATCCGCAGGCTCAACGCGTCTTCGCCGAGCGGCGCGCCTTCGAGCAGGCGACCGGGCTCACCCGGATCGGCGCGGTCGTTCCCGGGCAGTACCCGCACCTTGAGGAGCTGATCCGAAGCTTTGCCGAGGGGCACGGGATTGCCGACGTCCGCGACGCCGCGCGTCGGTGGGAGACTGAAATCTACCGGCCGGTCGCCCGCGAGATTCGCGCGCTTCGCCTCGTCCAACGGTTTCCTGGCGAGCGAACCGCCGACGTCTTCGCGCGGGTCGCGCGCTTACGCGACGGGCAGGCCGCCAGTGGACCGCTCATTGCTTGGGACGAGGCGATTCTCCGTCTGGCGGAGGCTGGGCCCGATACGCGGCATCCAGCAGTTGAGTCGGGTGAAGAACCCGCGTCTTGAGGCCGGCCCGCCTGACGCCCGCTTCGAGCTGGAGCAGGCACCCCGGGTTCCCGGTCAACACCACGTCCGCCTCGGTCGCGGCGATGTTCTTCAGCTTCCGATCGAGGATCTCCGTCGCCCGTTCCGGATGGGTCAGGTTGTAGATCCCAGCGCTCCCGCAGCACCAGTCGGACTCCTTCATCTCGACGAATTCGATGCCCGGAATCTGGTTAATCACCTTTCGCGGCTGGCGCTTCACCCCCTGGGCGTGGCAGAGGTGACACGCCTCGTGGTAGGTCACTCGAACCGGCAGCGAGCCGTTTGGCTGCTTCAATGGGATTTCCGCGAGCAGCTCGGTAATCTCGCGAACTTTGCGGCTGAAGACAACCGCCCGATCGCGGTATTCCGGCTCGTCGCGCAGGAGGTGCGCGTACTCTTTTGTCTGGGCCGCGCAGGCCGCGCAGTCGGAGACGACGTAATCCAGCTCCCACTGCTCGAACAGGTCGACGTTGTGACGGGCCAGCTCGCGGAGGGTTCGGGCGTCTCCCTCGGCCGCGTGGGGCGCGCCGCAGCAGCGCTGGGCCTTCGGCGTGACGACCTCGCAGCCGTTTTCGATCAGCACGTTCACCGTGGCACGGCTGGCCTCGGCGTAGACCACGTTCATGACGCAGCCCAGAAAGAAGCCGATTCGGTAGCGCCGCTCGCCGCGAGATGGGGTCACTTCCATCAGTTCTTCCCGAAGGGGACGCGCCGGCAGGCTCGGCAGGAGCTCTTCCATGAATCCCAGCACGCTCAGCCGCCCCGGCAGCTTGCCGAGCAGTCGGCTCGCCCGGAGCAGCCGCTGGAGGCCAAGCCGCTGGTAGAGACGGACCGGCTTCATCGCCAACTCGACCCGCTCGGGTCGCATCAGCACCCAGCGCAGCGCGATCCGCTTGAGGAAGCGTTCGAGCCAGGGCTGGGGCTCCGTCTTGTCCAGCTCGGCCCGAGCCGCCACGACCAGCTCCCCGACCTTGACGCCCGATGGACAGATCGTCTGGCAGGCACGGCAGTCAAGGCAATGGTACATGTGCTGCTTGAATCCGGGCGAGTCCGGCGACAGCCGTCCCTCGTCGACCGCGCGGATCAGCGCCACCCGGCCGCGCGGCGACTGCACTTCGAGGTGATCGGTGTTGTAGGTCGGGCAAACCGACAGACACAACCCGCAGCGAATACAGGCGAGCACGTTGTCGTAGTCCGGCGCATCCAGGTCGCTAAACCGGGGTCGCGCGACCGGACCCGGCCCAAGCGGCACGCTTGGCCGAGATCGATCGCTATCCTGAACGTCTTCCATCTCAGAGTCCTTCCAACCAGGAGAATGCGCCACGAAACCCGAGATCTGCCCGGTGCGATTTTCGCGACTTTTCGCGTCGTTTCGCGCCTTTCGTGGTCCAAACACCTTCTCCGCGCCATTATACACGATGCCGTGCCCTGCTCGCCCGCTTGAATTGCTCGGAAGCCGTTTCCGAGGTACAATCAACCGGATTATACGCGGGTGGAGGGAAGGACCGGGTGCCCCAGGACCAGTGGAAGACTTTCAGCAAGCGCCGGGGAGAGCGGACGTCGCTTCAACTTGACGGCCCATCGTCGCTCAAGATCCAGACGCGCTTTCAGACGCTCGAGATCGCCGATACCGTCGCCTACGGGCGATGCCTGTTCCTCGACGAAAAGATCCAATCCGGGCTGGCCGACGAGTTCATCTATCACGAGGCGCTCGTTCACCCGGCCATGGTGGCCTGCCCCTCGCCGCGGCGGGTCTTCATCGCGGGTGGCGGCGAAGGAGCCACCGCGCGGGAGATTCTTCGTCATCGAACCGTCGAGTCGGTGCTCATGGTCGATATCGATCAAGAGGCCGTTACCGCGTGTCGCGCCCACCTCACCGACTTTCACCAGGGCGCCTTCGACGATCCCCGACTGACCCTGGTCCACGCCGACGCGCGAGCCGCGCTTGAACAGTCCGATGAGTCCTTCGACGTCATCGTCGTCGACGTGACCGACCCGCTGGCGGGTGGTCCGTCGTACCGCATCTTCACCCGAGAGCTCTACCAGATCGCGCGCGCGCGCCTGAGCGACGGTGGGCTGATCGCGGTGCAGGCCGAGAGCGGTGACCACGGCGCGCTGGAGGGACACGCCGCGATCGTCAAGACGCTCGGCTCGGTCTTCGCAAGCGCCGAGGGGTATCGGGCCCACGTTCCTTCGTTCGGCGAGACCTGGGGCTTCGCGGTGGCCGGGGATGGCGTTCTGCCTTCGGCGCTCTCACCCGATCAGGTCGACCGGAGGCTTTCCGAGCGCGGCTGTGCCGGCCGGCGCTTCTACGACGGCGTCACCCACCGTGCGCTCTTTTCGCCAGACCTTGACTATCGCGCCGCGCTGGCGGGCGCGGCGCCCATCATCGACGACGCTCATCCGCTCGTGATCGAATGAGCCGGGTGCTACTCGAGCACCGCGAGGTGCCGGCCGTGGCGCCCGCGGCGGCCCGGTTGATCGAGTCCAGTCGCGGCCTCGAGACCCCTTTCCTCCTGGTCGACCGGACTCGGCTCCGCGACAATGCGCGGCGGCTTCAGGCCGCCTTCCCGGGCGCGGGAATCTATTACGCAGTCAAGGCGAATCCCGATCCGGAGATTCTGCGTGTCCTCGCCAACGAGGGGTGCGGATTCGAGATTTCCTCCTCCGGCGAGCTCGCCCTGGTC
>JBOGTX010000769.1:0-2855 GCA_050695695.1 Chloroflexota bacterium | reverse complement strand
CTCGCCGCGATAGCCGACGCGGCCACCCTACACCAACAACTGCGCAAGACGATCCAGGAACGGATAACCCTCACCGACGACGAGGCGAAAGCCTACGCCGCGCTCCGTGAGCGGATCCAGGTCAGCGCAAACGGTGGCCCTCTTGAATGGGACGCGGTGCGTTCGGTCCTCGGAAATGCTGTCGAAGCTGGTCGGCTGCTCGCGCGCCTGGCCGACAAACACCGACTACGCGTTCACGTCGAGGTCATCGAGGGATGACCTCTCGCTCGACTGATTCGGTCGACAACTTGCCAATCCCGCAAGGAAGTCCGATCGAGGTGCGCCTGGCGCGCGAGGACGAGATTGGATCCGTCAAAGCCATCCTCGACGACGAACGGGCGATCTTTGGCTTCTTGCCGCGTCCGGCCATCGTGGACGCGCAACGCCAACAATCGCTCCTCGTGGCGGTGCAGGGCCAACGGATCGTTGGATTCGCGCGCCTTCATCACCGTCGCGATCAGGTGACGACCCTCTACGAGATCGCGGTCGTCGCGGATCTGCGACGTCGGGGAATCGGCCATGCTCTTACCCGAGGAATTATCGAAGAGGCGATCTGCCGCGGCCAGAAATCGGTTCAACTCAAATGCCCGGCCGCGCTGGCCGCCAATTCGTTCTATAGCCGCCTGGGCTTCAGCCCCCGTGGACAGGAAGCCGGCAAGCGCACCCAAATCAACCTTTGGGGACTGACGCTGGCCGGCGCGGTCCTGAACGAGCTGAGAAGCACTGGCTTGATGATTGTCAACAAAATGCCCGAGTAGTGAGCGAACCAGGAGGCCCTGCCTTGAAACGTAGGAGCAGGAACGGAGGCTGAAACCCCGGGTCCTCCAAGGCTTGCGTCTCTGCTCCTGGCTTTTAAGCCAGAGCCTCCCACTTTGGCCGTTCGCGCCAGTATCCGAATAATTTGTTAACGTTCATCAAGGCAGAGCTTCGGCTTTGCAAACCCGGCTCATCTCTACAGATCCCTTTTCGCGAAGCTCCAGACCGTCAGGCCCATGACCACGACGACCCAGGCGACGGCCCAGACCAGGTAGGCGGGCGTCGGGGGCGCGGTCACGCTGAACGGGTTCGCCGACGCTTCGCGGCTGGTCGCGGCCAGCGCGGTCACCGCCGAGGGCTGCATGTTGAAGATCACCCCCCGCCAGAGGCCGTCGGTCGGCATCAGCAGGCCCATCACCGTGCCGACGTTGGTGATCGTCAGGTTCTGGAACGCCAGACCGATCGCCTCGGCGATGCCGCCCATCCAGGCCAGGCCGAATAGCACCAGCGCGACGATGCCGGTCGTCATCGGCGCCAGCCGCGTGCTGCAGAGCAGGGCGAAGCTGAGGAGCACCACCCCCTGGCTCACCAGGAAGAGCAGCGCGACGATCGGATTCGGTGGCGCGTAGCCGACGACCAGCCCCACCCCGACGAACTCGAGAGCGCCGGTGATCGCCGCGTAGGCCGCGATCAGCACCACCAGCCCGAGCCACTTGCCAAGGACGACGTCGCCGCGTCGAATCGGTCGCGGCAGCAGCGCCAGCGCGATCCCCGAATCGATCTCGCCGGCGATCGACGGCCCGGCGACGAACACCGAGCCAAGCGCCAGGATCACGTTGAACATGTAGGCGACCATGATCAACAGCTCGGCCGCGACGAGCTTGACCTCGGTCGGCGAGCAGGGCGTGCCGCGGCCACAATTCAGCGTGTTCAGCCGCGAGAAGCCCCAGGTGGTGAAGACGATCATCGCCAGGGTCAGGATTGCCGCGGTGAGCAGCAGGCGCCGGCGGCCCGCCTCGAGCAGGGTCAGCCGCGCGATGGTCAGAATCGCCATCAGGATGTGCCTCCGAGAAGCTGCAGGAAGCGGTCTTCGAGGGTCAACTGGCGAGGCTCGACGGCGTGGACTCTTCCGCCCAGCCGCACGAGCTCGGCGACGAGGTCCGGGATCCGCTCGGCGTCGACGCCCCGCACGGTGTACCAGTCGTTCTGGATCTCGACCGCGCCGAAGCGATGAAACGCGATCTCCGCCGCCGGACTCAGGCTTGAGATGCGCAGGCGCACCGAGTTCGTCTCACCCAGCAGCTCGGCGATCGTGCCAATCGCGATCACCCGTCCGTGGTCCACCACCGCGACTCGGTCGCAGACCAGCTCGACCTCGCTCAGCAGGTGGGAGTTGAGGAAGACGGTCGATCCGCGCGCCTTGAGCGCGCGGATGATCTCGCGGACGTCGTGACGCCCCACCGGGTCCAACGCCGAGGTCGGCTCGTCGAGAAAGATCAGGTCGGGCTGACCGAGCATCGCCACGCCAAGCCCGAGCCGCTGCTGCATGCCCTTCGAGAAAGTGCCAACGCGGTCGTCCGCCCGAGCCGCCAGTCCCACCGTCGTCAACGCCTCGTCGATCTCGCCCGAGCGCCGGTTCCGCGCGATGCCGGCTAGCGCGCAGTGGAGCGTCAGCACCTCGCGCGCCGACAGCCAGTCCTGATAGCGGAAGAGCTCCGGCAGGTAGCCGACCCGCCGACGGGTGAGTCGATCGCCAATCGGCGCGCCCAGGATCCGAGCCTCGCCCGACGTGGGATGGGTCAGGCCGACCAGGAGCTTCACCGCGGTCGTCTTACCGGCGCCGTTTGGTCCGAGGAAGCCGAAGATCTCGCCCCGGGGCACCGTCATGGTCAAGCCGGCCAGGGCGGTGATCCTTCCGTAGCGCTTGGCGAGATCCTGGGTCTGGATTGCCAGCGACGCGGCGGCGGTTGGCATTGCCGCTTCCGGCGCGAAGAGTGTCTCCGCCACGAATTCTCTCCTCGATTCGAGAAGTTGGAAGGATCGATGGCGCTGGATTCGCC
>JBOGTX010000768.1:0-3722 GCA_050695695.1 Chloroflexota bacterium | reverse complement strand
GGCCAGCCTCCAGGCGATCGAGCACCCCATGAGCCCCGCCCCGATCACCACCGCGTCCGCGCGTTCCATCGTTCAATCCTCCGTTTGTGCTCCGCGATCGATGACACCGATTATCACACAGGGTGCTGACGGGAAGAATCGGGACGGAGGATCTGATCGACGGAATGGAAAGATCCGGTTTATCATGACATCAAGTATCAGTAGGCATGCCATGCGCGGAGGGATGAACGTGGTCCGAACGCAGATCCAGCTCTCCGAAGAGCAAGCCGGCAAGCTCAAAGAGCTAGCGGCGCGACGAGGTGTCTCGATGGCGGAGCTCGTGCGCGAGGCGGTGGAAGCAATCCTCGCCGAGAGTAACCAACGCGATCAGCGACGCCGGGCGATCGAGGTGATCGGAAAGTTTCCCGGCCCTCCTGATCTTTCGACCAACCACGACGCGTACCTCGCCGAGGACTATCGGTGATGGCCGTCTTTGTCGACACGTCCGGAGTCGTGGCCACCCTCAACCCGAGGGATGAGAACCATCCGGCCGCCAGGGCACGCTGGATCGAGCTTCTCGAAAGAGATGAAATCCTCCATACCACGAACTACGCCATCGTCGAATCGCTTGCCGTGCTCTCTCGGAGGTTGGGTTTCTCCGCCGTTCGCGCGTTCCAGGCGGACGTTGTGCCGGTGCTGACAATATTCTGGGTTGACCCGGATGTCCACGGGCGGGCGGTATCCGCGCTGCTGACCGCGGGGGAGCGCCACCTCAGCCTGGTCGACTGCGTGAGCTTTGAGGTGATGCGCCGTCTCGACCTCGATACCGCGTTCGCGTTCGATGCCCACTTCGCTGAGCAGGGATTCCGCTCTCTTCCATCGGCCTAAGCTGCCCTCCAGGCATGGCAGGTTTTCGCCTTGACACGCGGCCAGTCACGGCACTATCATGAAGAGAAGCTAGTAAATCTGAGGCCGGCTCGCGCGGCGAAAGCCTCCGCGATGAGCTCGAGTGCCTGTGGCGAATGGGCGCGTTGGCGCCCATTTTGTGTATGGGCCGTATATTGCTCCTCGAAGCCGCCGCCCTCTGGCGGCCGCCTGACCGAGCAGTCAGCTCGCGCAGGCCGGTCACGTACTGGTCGAAAGAAAGTAAACCGCTGAGGAGGTGAAGGATGCTGACGTACATTATCGCGGCCGTGGTTGTCATCGTTATGAGCGCCGGCACCTTCGCCCTCGGGTGGCAGTTGAGGACTCGGCAGTACCGTCAGCGCATCAAGAGCGCCGGCGAATCCGCCGACCGCTTGCTCGACGAGGCCAAAAGTCGCCAGCGCGAGCTCCTGCTGGAAGCCCGAGACGAAGCTTTGAAGATCAAGACCGCGGCGGAAGCCGAAATTCGAGACCGCCGCGCGGATCTGCACCGCCAGGAGCGCCGGCTCCAACAAAAGGAAGAAACGCTCGATCGACGCGTCGAAGTCTCCGACCGCCGCGAGCGCACGCTCGTCGAGAAGGAGCAGCAGGTCGACGTCGCGCGCCAGCAGGTCGACGAGCTGAAGAAGGATCGACAGCACGAATTGGAACGCGTTGCTCAATTGACCGTGGAAGAAGCCCGTGACTTCCTGCTTCGCGAGATCGAGCAGGAGGTGCGCGCCGACGCCGCGCGCCGCGTCCGGGAGATCGAGCAGCAGGCGCGCGAGGACGCCGACCGAAAGGCCCGCGCGATCGTCACCCTGGCGATCCAACGCTGCGCCGCCGATCAGGTCGCCGAGGTGACGGTGTCGGTCGTTGCCCTGCCCAACGAAGAGATGAAGGGACGGATTATCGGACGCGAAGGCCGTAACATTCGCGCGCTCGATAGCGCGACCGGCGTCGACGTGATCATCGACGATACGCCGGACGCGGTGACTCTTTCCGGCTTCGACCCGATTCGTCGCGAAGTCGCGCGCCTGGCCTTGCAAAAGCTCATCGCCGACGGACGGATTCATCCCGCCCGGATCGAGGAGGTCGTCGCGAAGGCGCGCCAGGAAGTGGAAACGATCATCCGGGAAGAGGGCGAGCAGGCAGCGCTCAAGGCCGGCGTCCACGGCCTGCACCTCGAGCTGATCAAGGTGCTGGGACGACTGAAGTATCGGACGAGCTACGGCCAGAACATCCTGAACTACT
The DNA here is from genome assembly GCA_050695695.1 of Chloroflexota bacterium. GTDB lineage: Bacteria > Chloroflexota > UBA6077 > FW602-bin22 > CADDYW01 > JAJPKB01. The sequence goes on along the minus strand of JBOGTX010000768.1, from coordinate 1,586 downwards.
CGATCGAGGTCGCTCACCTGTCCGCGGCCCTGGCGTCCGAGCTTGGCGCGGACGTCAACGTCGCGCGCGCGGCCGGCTTGCTGCACGATATTGGCAAGGCGCTGAGCCACGAGGTCGAAGGCCCGCACGCTCTGGTTGGCGCGGACCTGGTGAAGCGCTATGGCAAGTCGCCCAAGATCGTCGCGGCGATCGGGAATCACCACGGCGAATTGGACGAGCCGCAGTCCATCGAGGCAATGATCGTGCAATCGGCGGATGCGATCTCCGGCGCGCGCCCGGGCGCCCGCCGCGAGACGGTGGAGAATTACGTCAAACGACTCGAGGCCCTGGAAACGGTGGCCAACTCGTTCTCCGGCGTGGAGCGCTCGTTCGCAATCCAGGCCGGGCGAGAGGTGCGGATCATCGTGAAGCCGGACGAGATCGACGATCTCTCGGCGGTGCGCCTGGCGCGAGAGATCGTGAAAAGGATCGAAGAGACCCTCGAGTTCCCTGGTCAGATCAAGGTGACCGTCCTGCGGGAGACTCGGGCGGTGGACTTCGCGCGATAACGAGGTATTCGACTTGAACGGTAAAATTGATTTACACGCCCACACCACCGCGTCCGACGGGGTGCTGACGCCAGGCGAGCTCGTCGAGCTTGCCCTCGATCAGGGGCTCGAGCTGCTGGCCATCACCGACCACGACTCGACCGAAGGGGTGGCGGGCGCGCTGGTTCGCGCCGCCGGAACGCCGCTCGAAGTCTGGCCCGGCATCGAGATCAGCACCGACGTGCCTCAGGCCGAAGTGCATGTGCTTGGCTACTTCGTGGATGTGACCAGGGCAGACTTTCAAGCGACGTTGAATCAGCTGCGCGACTCGCGGATTCTCCGGGCCCAGCGCATGGTCGAGAAGCTCAACGCCCTCGGCATGTCGCTGACCTACGAGCGGGTGCGTCAGCTCGCCGGCACCGGCGCGGTCGGGCGCCCGCACGTCGCGCAGGCGATGGTCGAGAAGGGATACGTCCAGAACAGCCGGGACGCGTTCAACCTGTACCTGGGTCGGAACGGCCCGGCCTACGTCGAGCGTTTCAAGCTGACGCCGGTCGAGTCGCTCCAGCTCATCCGCGCCGCCGGCGGCATGCCGGTCCTGGCCCACCCCACCTACATCAGCCCGGGCGAGGGCTCCGGCTTCGAGCTGAACGCGTTCGTGGGCGAGCTGGTCGAGGCCGGCCTGGTCGGCATTGAGTGCTACTACGGCGACTACCCGCCGGAGACCGTCGAGAGCCTCTGTGAGATCGCCCGCCAGTTCGACCTCATCCCGACCGGTGGCAGCGACTTTCACGGGCGCGGCATCCACGCCGCCGATCTGGGAGACCTGAGCATCCCGGATGAATCGATCGAGCGGATGCGCGTCTGGCGGTCGCGAAACGCCTGACCGCCGCTAGAGCCCGTTCCGGACGTAGATCGTGACGTTCGCCTCCATGCCCGGGTAGACCAGCGCGTCGGCGTAGTTGAAGTCGATCCGGACCGGGATCTCGCCGTTCTGCCGGAACGTGCTGGAGCCGCCGGACGGCGCGCCGCTGGACGACGGCGCGCTCGCTCCCAGGT
>JBOGTX010000767.1:0-6445 GCA_050695695.1 Chloroflexota bacterium | reverse complement strand
TCGCCATCTCCGATGGAGAGGGGCGGGGGGTGAGGCCCGTCCCCGTCGCCGAGCGATTGGACCTGGCCCAGGCCGAGCTCGGCCGGTGGTCGGCCCGCCTCGCTCGGCTCAGCACGCCGAACCCAACGGTCCAGCGTGCCTACGACCAGGCGGTCCGGGATCTGGCGGCGCTGCGCCTGCAAAAGGTCGGCGATGAATGGTACCCGGCCGCCGGGGTACCATGGTACAATGCCGTTTTCGGCCGCGACGCGCTGCAGACGGCGCGCCAGTGCCTGGCGATCGGCGCCCCCTTTCCCCGGGCCGTTCTGACCCGGTTGGCCCAGCTTCAGGGCACCCGGGTCGATCGCTGGAGCGACGAGGAACCGGGCAAGATTCCCCACGAGCTGCGGGCCGGGCAGCTGAGCGTGATGGGGAAGATCCCCTTCAACCCGTTCTACGGGACGGTTGATGCCTCACTCCTTTACGTGGTCCTGCTCTGGGAGACCTATTGCTTCACCGGCGACCGGACCCTGCTCGAAGATTTCCTCGCGCCGATGGAGGGCTGCCTGCGCTGGGCCCGGGAATACGGCGACGTCGACGGCGATGGCTTCGTCGAGTACTGGATGCGCTCGCCCCACGACTACCACAACCAGGCCTGGAAGGACGCCGGGGACGCCGTGGTTTATCCCGATGGGCGGATCGTGCCGGACCCGATCGCGATCGTCGAGGTGCAGGGCGACTACTACGCCGCGCTCCGGGGCGCCGCCGGGATCTACCGGACCCTCGGGCACCCGGCGAAGGCCAATGCCGCCGAGCAGCGCGCCGAGGACCTGCGTCGAGACTTCGACGCCCGCTTCTGGCTGCCGGATGAAGGCACCTACGCCTTTGGTCTCGACCCGGACAAGCGGCCGATTCGGACCATCGCGTCCAACCCGGGCCAGCTTCTCTGGAACGGGATCGTGCCGCCTGACCAGGCGGCCCAGGTCGCCGATCGGCTGATGGCTCCCGACATGTTCGCCGGGTGGGGCGTGCGGACCCTCACCCGCGACAACGGCGCCTACGACCCGATCGCCTACCAGCGAGGGGCGATCTGGCCCTTCGACAACTCCTTCATCGCCCTCGGGCTGAAACGCTACGGGCACTGGCAGGAGACGAACCGGATCGCCGAGGGCATCTTTGCCGCCAGCGGGTTCTTTGCCCAGGGACGGCTGCCGGAGCTGTGGGCCGGCCTGGACCGGTGCCAGACCGAGTGGCCGGTGCTCTATCCCGACGCGAACGTGCCCCAGGCGTGGTCGGCCGGCAGCGTGCCGTTGCTGCTCCGGGCCATCCTGGGGATCGAGCCGGACGTCGAGCGTCGCCGGCTGCTCGTCCAGCCAACGCTTCCGGATTGGCTCGACGAGCTGACCTTGCGGGGCATCCCGTTCGCCGGCGGGACGGCCGATCTCCGCTTCCACGGCCAGGGCGCCAGCTCGCGGGTGGATATTCTCGGAACGACCGGCGGGATCCAGGTCGAGCAGCTTCCGTTGTCATCAGGAGGATCAGCATGATCGTCAAGCGGATGGCGGAGCGCGATTGTCACCGCGCGCGCGCCGCCTTCGCCGGCTTCACCGCCGGCTACGTCATGGCGCTGGCCGGCTACTGGCTCGAAGCGGTGTTCGGGGTCAGCGATCTCGCCCTCGCCCACAACGCGCTGCGCTACGTCTCCGGCGGGAAGCAGGGCTGGTGGATCGTCGGCATCATCTTCCACCTGATCGACAGCGTGCTCCTCGGACTCCTCTACGCCACGCGGATCTACCCGAGGTTGCGCTGGCTGACGACCGAGCGAGACAGCGTTCGGGGGAACGTCGCCGCGGGCCTCGCCTTCGCGACCGGCGTCTGGCTGGTGATGGCGATGTTGATCGCCATGCCGTTCCTGGGCGCCGGGATCTTCGGCCGACGCACCGGCTCGGCACGCCCGGCGTTGGCGAGCCTGTCGCTGCACGTCATCTTCGGCGCGCTCCTCGGCTACATCTATGGCGTGCGCGACTGCTGATTCTGGCCGGCACGCGACGTGCATCCCGACCGAGGATTTCCGAGGGGCGTGCGATGTTTGGACGAATCCTCATGCCGGTCGATGGCAGCGCGGTGTCCCAGGGCGCGCTGAGCGTCGCGGCCCAGTTGGCGGAGGCCCTCCACTCCGAGACCCGGATCATCTACGTGCTCGACCTGGGCCCGCTCTACCAGACCGAAGCCAGCGGCATCGACGTCAGCGGCGTCGAGAAAGTCATGCTCGACGACGGGCAGAAGCTCCTCGACCGGGCCGAGGCGATCGCCCGATCAGCCGGGGTCGCCGGGGAGTCGGCGCTGCTGACGATCTACGGCACCCGAATTGTCGACGCGATCGTCGACGACGCCGACAAGTGGCACGCCGACCTGATCGCCCTGGGAACCCACGGCCGGCACGGCCTCCGCCGGCTGCTCCTCGGCAGCGTCGCCGACGGCGTCGCCCGAGCCGCGTCGGTTCCGGTGCTGCTGGTGCGGGGAACGACCGCCGGTCGACCCGCCAGCTAATGGGCGTCTGAAGAGGATCACGTGCCCCGGCTCGTCGCTCACCTCAATCTCGATGCTCCCATCGCCGAATTCGCTCCCCTCTAGGACGACGAGACGATCCTCGTTGCCTTCGCCCTCGTCCAGGATGGCGTCGGTGACCCGTAGCGCGTTACGTCCTTGTTTGGTCGGCCGCAGGTTTTCGGAGACGGATATGGCTAACGGAGCGGAGGAATTGGTCGCCATCAAATGTCCCCTCGCAAAAGGTTGGCTGGCCGAGAGCAGAGAGCCTTCAGTGAGTATGACAGGATCGTCGGTTCCCTTACAGCTCGCCCGGCTGCGCGTAGCGGTAGAAGAACGGGCCGAGCCCGGCTTGCACGATCGGGAACACGAGGTTGATGACATGGTCCTCGAGCGCGCGCGCCTGATCGAGGCCGCCGACGAAGACCGGCGCGTAGCCAGCGTCGCGGATCAGTTGCTCGGTTACGGCGCGGGCGCCTTCCTCGGCCGCGTAGAGGTTGCTCGGCGGCACCCGCTGCGCGTCGATCTGATCGTGGAGCGCCGCGAAGTTGGTGTTGAACGCCTTCGCCACCGGGCCACCAACGTGCGATTTCACCTCGTGGGCGAGCGACGGGTATTCCGCGTTACGGCCGGCGAAAGGATTCGTCGCGTCGATGGTAACTTTGCCGGCGAGGCCGCTCACTCTACTGAGCGCGTCAGCGATCGCACTGGAAGGCACGGCGACTAGGACCGCATCGGCATTGGACGCGTCACCTCCCTCGTGGCCGAGGCACGTGACCGCATGACCAGCCTTCTCCCAACGGCGGGCCAAGCCGCCTCCCACGTTTCCTCTGCCGATGACGGTGATCTTCATGGTCTTCTAACTCTCCTTGGTTGGGGCATCGTGACCGGCCCGTCGCGGGCAAGTCACCTGCTACCTGACTGCTCACCACAGATAATAGATTCCTTGGAATTAGATGTCAAGGAGTTAGCTGTCTTGGAATATTTCTGCTATCCTTGCGGTATGGACAGACAAGTGACGCCGGTGACAGCGCTCAACCGCATCGAATGGCTGACCGATCTCATCCGCTTGGAGATCACGCTCTGGGAACGGATCGACCGTCGGCTGCGCGACGAACACGGTCTTTCCCTGGCCTTCTTCGAGGCGTTGTACTTCATCGGGCAAACGTCCGACGGCAGCCTGCGGGTGGGGGATCTCTCCCGGGCGCTGCGCGTGACGGTGGGAGGGACCAGCAAGCTCGCCGACCGCATCGAGGCCGCCGGACTGATCCGCCGCGAAGTCCCCGCCGACGACCGCCGCGCCTCCCGGCTCGTCCTCACCCCGGACGGCCAACGAAAACTCGCCGCTGCAAGCCAGACCTACGACGCCGAGCTGGCGACCGTGCTGGATGCCGCGCTAAGTTCGGAGGAGCAGCATCTCCTGCATGATCGGGTCGTGCACCTGTTGTCCGCCGACGACGGATCTTCCTGACGAGCGGGATGACCAATTCCGAAAGACGCCTCTCGACGAGCATCACCCGGTGATTCCCTTCCTCAAGGTCGTGAGGTTTTGTGGCTGTCATCCGAGGTTGGTTTTGGCTTGGCGCTCGTGACGCAGACGCCAAGAGGTTTGATTTAACCCTTCACGACGATTCAACTGGGTGGCCCGAGCGCTCGATGGCCCCAGTTGGGACGTCTATCAGGGCGCGGTCTCGGCCGATGAGCAGCGCATCTACCTGAGCTACCAAGGCGAGAACAGCACCGGCATCGACTGGTTTGACCTCGACTCCAACGGGCTGCACCGCTGCACGCCGCCACGCCCGCGCCCTCGGCGGTACGGGTCCTGGTACCGCCGGAACCGGGCCTCGCCGACACCGGCGAACCGTGCGGCCAGCGGATCGTCATCGCGCCGTCGGGGCAGCTCGTCGTCGCCAAGCTGTCTCCTCCCGATCCGCGTCTTGGGATTCCCGGCGCGCTCCAGTTCGTGGATCCGGCAACCGGTCGGGTGACGCGGATGGTCGTTACCCCAGCCGAGCCACTGGACGTGGTCGCGCGGCAGCAGCAATGATGGCGAAGGCCGTCGAAAGGGGACAGCAAGATGAAGCGCCAATCGCTTTTTCTTTTCGTGATTGTCTTCCTGTCACCGGTGCCCGGCCCGAACGTGACGCTCGCCGAGGCGCAAAGCCCTCTCAGAAGGGACCGCTGAGGCGGATTCCTCGTGGCCAGTCGCCATTCAGCCGGGTATTGATCGGCCGCCCGCTCAGCGGTGAGGCGACACTCCCGATTCACCGTTCCTTCAGCAGCCGAACGTCTGGTATACTTGACTGAGTGTTTCTTTCGAGACGACCGGACGCTCGATCGCACTCGCCCGGTGCGTCTCCGCCGACCCAAGGTACCCCGTTCAGCGTCGCTTCACGGTTGGTGAGCGCAAGATTCAGATATTTGAATACCAAATTAAGTCTCTTGACGCTTTCTTCAACTTTGTGTAGACTAGCCTGCACGCCAGGCGGATAGATCCTCCGAGCCCTGGAACCAGACCGAATGCCCGGCGCCTCGGGAGGTTGACGGTGCGTATCCCGCTTCGACCGCTGGCGTCCATGCTCGCGGCCTACGTGCGGCCCCAGTGGCGCATGGTCGCGGCGCTGGCCCTGGCCCTGGTGGCGAGCACCGGCTTGCAGCTTTTCAACCCGCAGGTTTTGCGGCGCTTCATCGATACCGCCACCGGCACGACCGCGTCGGCCGGGTCGTTGAGCGCGATCGCCCTGCTGTTCATCGGCATCGCCCTGGCGCAGCAGGCGCTGACCGTGGCCGCCACCTACCTGAGCCTGCGGGTCGGCTGGGTCGCTACCAACGCGCTGCGCCTCGACCTGGCCCGGCACTGCCTCCGGCTCGACCTGTCGTTTCACAAGTCGCGCACCCCCGGCGAGCTGATCGAGCGGATCGACGGTGACGTGACCGCGCTTTCCAACTTCTTCTCGCAGTTCGTCGTCAAGATCCTCGGCAACCTGTTGCTGCTCGTCGGCGTGCTGGTGGTGATGTGGCTCACCGACTGGCGGGCCGGGCTGGTCCTGACCTTGTTCGCCGGGCTGGTGCTCGCCACCTTGAGCCGGCTCCACGCCGTGGCGATCCCCCACTGGAAGCGCGCCCGGCAGGCCGCGGCCGAGCTTTACGGGTTCGTCGAGGAGCGGCTGGCCGGTACGATCGATATCCGCGCCAGTGGCGCGACCGCCTACGTCATGGGGCGGCTGTTTCGCTTTACCCGCGAGCGCTTCCAGGCCGGCTGCCGCGCCCGGGTGTTCGGCTCGATCCCCTGGAGCGTCAACCTGATGTACTTCGAGCTGGGCTACGCGCTGGCGTTCCTGCTCGCGGCCTACCTCTACCTCCAGGGCGCGATGACCCTCGGCACCGCTTTCCTGCTCTACTTCTATACGACACTCTTGTTTCAGCCGCTCAACGAGATCAGCCGTCAGGTCGAGGACTTCCAGAAGGCCGGCGCCAGCCTCGCCCGGGTTCAGGACCTTCTGGCAATCCGAACCGCCCTGGACGACGGACCAGGCGAAGCTTTGCCAACCGGCGCCCTGTCGGTCGAGTTCGACCGGGTGTCGTTTGGCTACGGCGAGGATGAGCTGATCGTCCGCGACCTCTCCTTCCGATTGGCGCCGGGGACCGTCCTGGGACTGCTCGGACGCACCGGCAGCGGCAAGACGACCATCACCCGCCTGATCTTTCGCCTCTACGATCCGTCGGTCGGCACGGTCCGCCTTGGCGGCGTCGACCTGCGCGCCGTGAAGCTGGCCGCGCCGCGGCAGGCGGTTGGGTTGGTCACTCAGGACGTCCAGCTCTTTCGGGCGAGCATCCGCGACAATGTCACTTTCTTCGACCGGAGGATCGACGACGCGCGGATCTGGCAGGCGCTGGCCGAGCTTGGCCTGGCGGAATG
>JBOGTX010000766.1:0-4474 GCA_050695695.1 Chloroflexota bacterium | reverse complement strand
CAGTAGAATCCCGCTAGCCACTGAACGAGTCCGGTCAGGCGTGACCGGCGTGAAGTAACGCGCGATGAAGACACTTTTCGTCATTCTCGATACGTTACGCCACGATTACCTCGAGCCATACGGTAGCGCGTGGGTCAAGACACCGAACATCTCCCGCCTCGCCGAGCGCTCGGTCGTCTGCGACAATCACCGGGTCGGGTCGCTGCCCTGCATGCCCGCTCGGCGGGAATTCATGACCGGCCGGCACAACTTTCTCGAGCGCGGCTGGGGGCCACTCGAGCCTTTCGACGACGTGCTCCCGAACCTGCTGCGCCAGACCGACCCAAAGATCTTCTCTCATCTGGTCACCGACCATTATCACTATTTCTACCTCGGCGGCGAGGGGCACAACAACAGCTTCAACACCTGGCAGTACGAGCGCGGCCAGGAAAACGACTTCTGGATCAGCCGGGTCGATCTTCCGGCGCTGCCCGACAACGTGGAGCAGTTCAAGGGTCGCCCCCAGAACGCGCTGAATCGGCTGGCCCAACGCGAGGAGGGCGATTTCTCCGGGCCGCGTTGCGTGCAGCACGCGCTACGCTGGCTCGACGACAATCGGGGAAGTGACAACTGGTTCCTCCAGTTGGAGCTCTTCGATCCCCACGAGCCTTTCTACGTCGTGCAGAAGTACCTCGACCTGTACGACGATACCTGGCAGGGCCCAACCTACGATTGGCCAACCTACGGAGTCGTCAAGGACAACCCCGAGGCGGTCGAGCACATTCGGAAGTGCTATGCCGCGCTGGTCACGATGACCGATCACTGGCTGGGCAAGCTCTGGGACAAGCTCGACGAGCAAGATCTCTGGAAGGATACCCTGGTCGTCCTGACGACCGATCACGGCACGATGCTCGGCGAGCACCAGTACTGGATGAAGAACCTGATGCCGGTCTACGACGAGATCGCCCGAATTCCGTTGATCGCGCACCTGCCCGGGTCGAAGCGGGCCGGCGCGCGAGTCTCCGCGCTGACCCAGACGACCGACTTGATGCCAACCTACCTGGATTACTTCGGTAAGCCGGCGCCGCCCCACCTGCACGGGACCTCGCTCCGACCGGCGCTGGAAGACGATCAAGCCGTCCACGACTCGATCATTTACGGCTACTTCGGCATGGCCCTCAACCTGACCGACGGACGCTACACCTATTTCCGAAATCCAATCCAGGAAGAGTCGACAGTTCACGCCTATACCGCGATGCCAACCCAGTTTCACAGCTTCATGCCGCGCGAGGAGCTCGCGGATGCCGAGCTGGGGCGTTTCCTGGGCCACACCTACAACATCCCAGTGTACAGGGTGCCCACCAGGGCCAGGGGACCTCACCGCCACGGCGGAAACACCGGGCCGAACGGCGAATACGTCCCGTTTCACGAGCTGTTCGACCTCGCCGCCGACCCGGGGCAGGGGCACGCCCTGAACGACCCAGCGCTCGAAGGCCGCTTTCGCGACCTGCTCCGCGGTCACCTCGAGCGGGTGAAGGCGCCGGAGGAGAACCGAGAACGATTGGGGCTGTGAGGTCGGATCGATGAGCGCGACGGCAAATCAGACGATTGTCTACGGGCGACAGGTCGTCGCCGTCTTCAAGGCAAGAGCGCGCCCGGCCCGAGGACCGAACGATCACCGATCGTGCTTCTCCCATCAGGTGCTATAGTAGGGCCAGGGTAGAAACGATTCAGACCTGCTGGACTTTCGCGGCAAGCCCAGCAGGTCTCCGCCAATCTTGCCAGGGGGTACGATGGCTTCCGGGCCCGAGCCGGTGGTGCTGACCTACGACGACCTCGTCGAGCTGCCCAACGACCGCAACCGTTACGAGCTGTTCGAGGGGGAATTGCAGGTGACCGCCGCGCCCAACATCTCTCATCAGGCAACGAGTGGCAATCTCTACTTCATTCTGACCAGCCACGTTCGTCGTTACGACCTGGCTCGTCACCGGGAGACGGTGTCGGCGCGGCCATTTCCCGATCTGGTCATCCCGCTCGCCGAGACCTGGGGCTGGTAGCGGTTCACGCGACGTCTCGGCGCAACGCGCGGAGTGAGGTCAAAGCCGGCGCCACGTACGTCTGCCCCAACCAGTGTGTGGAGAATTCCATGAAGATCGTGATCCCCGACGATTTCCCACCGGTTTATCAAGATCATCCGGAGGTTGCTCGACTCCGACAGCGCGGCGAGGTCGCCGTGTACAACACCAAAGCCGCGTCTGAAGCGGATCTCATCGACCGCCTGGTTGGCACCGCGGTCGCGATCAACGTCCGCGCTTACTCGGTCTTCAACGAGGCGCTCCTCGCGGCGTTGCCCGAGCTGCGCCTGGTGTCGATCCTCGGGACCGGCACCGACAACTTCGACCTCCCGGCCTGCTCGCGTCACGGGGTGGTGGTCGTCAACACGCCGGGCGCCTCGACGACCTCGGTGGCCGAGCTGACCGTCGCGCTGCTGCTCGCGGCGGCGCGCCACGTCGCACTGACCGACCGGAAGGTGCGCGAGGGGGTCTGGTTCCACCAGCACGGGATCGAGCTTCGCGGGAAGACCCTGGGAATGATCGGCCTGGGCTTGATCGGTCAGGAAGTCGCGCGAATCGGTCAGGCGTTTGGCATGAACGCGATCGCTTGGAGCTTCCACGACGACCCGCGACGCGCGGCGACGCTCGGCGTCGAGATGGTCTCGCTCGACGACCTGCTGAAACGAGCCGACGTCGTCTCGATTCACGTCCGTAACTCGGCCGAGGCAAAGGGACTGATCGGACGCCGGGAGATTGGCCTGATGAAGCCCTCGGCCCTCCTGATCAATACCGCACGGGCGGCGATCGTCGACCAGGATGCCCTGCTCGAGGCTCTGCGGGAGAGGCGAATCGCCGGGGCCGGCCTCGACGTTTTTCTGCAAGAGCCGCTACCAGCCGACAATCCCTGGGTCGCGCTCGACAACGTGGTGCTCACCCCGCACGTCGGGTGGGTCACCGACGAAGCCTCGGAGCGGCTCACGATCGCCCCGGTCGACAACGTCTTCAACTACCTCGACGGCAGGCCAACGAACGTCGTGAACCCGGCGGCGCTGGAACACCCCAAGCAAAGACGATGAAGGACGCTCGCCGGAATGACGCTCGGGATGACCCGGCGGAGGAAGCCCGAGGCGTGCCATCAAAAAGCGACGTGCTATACTCCGTGCGTCACGGGCGGGACGCGGCGGCTGCCCGACCGGCAACCTCAGGTTGGGGAAAAAGTGAGGTAGTGGCATGGCCGATTCCACGACGGTTCCGGAATTCTCCGAGGGCGCGCGGGTTCTCGTCGAGCGCATGGCGGAGGCCGCGAGCGGCTGGCTGGCCGCGTTGTCGGTCGACCAGCGACACAAGGCAGCCCGCGACTTCCCCGCCGACGACCAGCGGACGCTCTGGTATTACACGCCGACTGAGCAGGGCGGATTGCCACTGGTCGAGATGGATCCGTCGCAGCAGCGCCTCGCTCACCGGCTGATCGCGTCTGGCCTCAGCCGGCCCGGCTACGTCACCGCCGCGACGATCATGGGGCTGGAAAACGTCCTCGACGCCATCGAAGGCTGGCGCACGACCTATCCGGGCCGAGCGGCGCTTCACCGCGGGCGCGACCCACTCCTTTACTTCGTCACCGTCTTTGGCCAGCCCGGCGACGGCTCCTGGGGGTGGCGGGTTGGCGGCCATCACCTCTCGTTTCATTACACGATCGTCGACGGTCGGATCGCGTCGCCAACGCCGCTGTTCTTCGGAAGCAATCCGGCCGAGGCCCAGATGGTCGGACCGGGCGCGCTGCGTCCGCTGGCCGGCGAAGAGGATCTTGGTCGCGAGCTGCTGCGCGCGCTCGATGCCGAGCAGCAGGCGATCGCCATTCTCGCGCCGGTCGCGCCAACCGACATCGTCCAGTCCAACCGCGTCTCGGTCGAGGACGGCGCGCTGCCCAGGGCAACGGCCCAGCTCTTCAACGCGGCACTTCCCGAGTCGTCGGTTCGTGACTTCCTCGAATCCGACGATCGCCACCGGCATCGCCAACGCACGCCCGAAGAGTACCTGGCGGATTTGCGGTATGAGAAGACCCCCAAGGGCCTGCCGGCAACCCGGATGACGGCTGGCCAGCGAGACTTGCTGGCGGCGCTGATCCGCCAATACGTGGACCGCCTGCCCGATGAGGTCGCGGATCTGCACCGGGCGCGAGTCACCGGGCCGGCGCTGGCAGCGATGCACTTCGCCTGGGCGGGTGGCCACGAACACCGCCAGCCCCACTACTACCGCATCCAGGGACCACGCCTGTTGATCGAGTACGACAATACCCAGAACGACGCCAATCACATCCACGCCGTCTGGCGGGATCCCGAAGGCGATTTCGGCGCGGATCTCCTGGCCGACCACTATCGACACGCGCACTAATTTTTGGTGATCGCGTGAAAGCTCCCTGGACTCGCTCCGCGAGTCCAGGG
>JBOGTX010000765.1:0-3472 GCA_050695695.1 Chloroflexota bacterium | reverse complement strand
GCTCAACCGTGATGCTCACTGCGATAATGTGTGTTAAGGAGGCGCGTTCTGACATGCGACGCGATCTTCGACCCGAGGATTTGGGAGACTTGCTCATCCTGGCAAAAAACGCGGTGCTGGCCACGCGACGTCACGACGATTCGACCCTCCTTTCGCCGGTCTGGCACGAATGGCGAAACGGGGGATTCGACGTGATCACCGGGATCGACGACGTCAAAGTCCGTCAGCTCCGACGCGACCCGCGCGCCAGTATCGTCGTCGCGGACGATCTACCTCCCTACCGGGGCATCGAGGTACGGGGGACCGCGAAGATCCTGGGTGTCGACAGGACCGAGCAGTCTCGGCGCATCGCCATCCGCTACCTGGGGGCGGAGCGTGGCGACGCTTACTCACGAGACCAGGATCCAACCACGCTCGCGGTCATCCGGCTCGAGCCCGGCATCCTCCGGGCGTGGGACTTCGCGGACGAGTTCTCGGAAGATCGGCAAATTGGATCTCCGTGATCGGAACACTCACTCGGTGGGCCGAGCTTTGATGACGTACCGCATGACCGGTCGATCCTGACCCGACGGGGTGACGTCGTGGAAGCCTCACCACGCGGAGCGATCGATCGCGACCGAAGCGGGCGACGACGTCCGCTCAGCCGCCATCGGCAGGTAGCCGCTCAGTGCCGCGCCGCCGGCCGGGGCGTTTCCGGCCACCAGGTCGCCGCCGTGGGCGCGCAGGATCTGCCGGGCGATCGTCAGGCCGAGACCGGCCCCGCCGGTTTGCCGATTGCGAGACGTGTCCGCGCGATAGAGCGGCGTGAAGACGCGCGGCAGGTCGCGGGGATCGAAGCCGGGGCCTGAATCGACCACGCTGAAGGCGAGTCGCTCCTTCTCGTGCCGCCAGCTCACCTCGATCCATCCGCCGGTCGGCGTGTGACGCAGCGCGTTGTCGAGCAGATTCTCGACCGCCCGCGTCAGCAGATGCGCGTCGCCCGCGATCCAGCAACCACTCGAGTCGCCGCGAGTGGACATCACAATCGCCATCCCACTGGCCAGTGGCTGGAAGCCATCCACGAGTCTTTGGAGCAGCGCCCCCAGATCCAGCGGCTCGCGCCCCGGCGCCTGCTCCAGGTATTCGATCTGGGCGTAGGCGAAGAGATCTGACACCAGGCGATCTAGCGCGTCCGCCTTCTCCCGACAGATCTGGACGTACTTCTCGGTCTTCTCCGTCGAATTGGCCACGCCTTCGGCCAGCCCTTCAAGGTAGCCGCGTAGCGAAAACAGCGGCGTTCGCAGGTCGTGGACGATCGCGTTGATGAACATGCGTCGCTCCTGTTCGAGCCGCGCCTGCTGACCAATCGAGGCTTCCAGGGCGGCGCCCATCGCGCGGAACGCGGTTCCCACCTCGGCTACCTCACTCACCCGCGAATCCGGAAGGTCAAAGTTGAGGTCGCCGGCCGCGATCTGTCGCGCGGCCACGCTCATCGCCGCGAGCGGGCGCAGGATCGCCCGCCCGGCGAACCACGCCGCGACGACCACGGTCACCAGCAGCGCGAGCAACCAGAAAACCGGCAGGAGCAAATCTCTGATCCGAGCCATGATCGGGTCTTCCGGTCCCCAGAAGTACACCCGATTGATCCGCCCCTGGCCATCACGCACCGCGGTCGAGGTCATCGAGAGCATGACCGGCTTCTCGACGATGACGTTCAGGGCCGGCCCGGCCACGGCCGCGCGCACGGCTCCGATCTCGACGTTCGGCACCATCCCCTTCATCGCCGACCACGGCTGGGACAGATACAACGTATCGACCGCGGCGGACGCCGCGACCTGCGAAGGAGAAGGTCTTTCCGAGGACGCCGGCGCCGCGCCGACGAGCTTGAATCCGGGGACCGGGATCGGCGCGGTCAAGAAGACGAATTGACCGCTGCCGTCCTGCAGCGCCATATTCAGATGGGAGGCGGTGAGTCGCCCTTCGATCGACCGCTGCCAGACCGGGTCGTTCCAGCGAGCGACGTTCTGCTCGACGTCGCGCGCGAGCTCGGCCTGAGCGCTGAACGTCGTCAGCCACTGTTCGACAATCAACGCCGCGCCGGTCGCGAGCTGAGGCAGGACAACCAGCGCGATAACAACGACGAGCAGCCAGGTGCGAATCGGCAGGGCCACGATCGTCGGACCTCCGAGCGCCGCGGGTCGGGCTTTCATCGTCGCACCCCCTCGAAGCGATAACCGACTCCCCACACCGTGACGACGTAGCTCGGGTGGGCCGAATCCGGCTCGATCTTCTCACGAATCCGCGCGACGTGGACGGTCACGGTATGACGGTCGCCGACGTCTCCCCAGAGTCGCTCGAAGAGCTGGTCACGGGTGAACACCTGGCGCGGGTGCTCGGCCAGCAGGCGCAGCAGCTCGAACTCCTTCGCGGTGAACGGGACGACCTGACCGGCCACCTGGACCTCCTGCGCTCGAACGTCGAGCACCAGCCGCCCGAAGTCCAGGGTCGCTGGCGGTCCAGCTTTCGGCTCGCCTCGTCGATAGCGGCGCAGCACTGCCTTGACCCGCGCCACGACCTCGCCCGGCGTCGCCGTCTTGACGACGTAGTCGTCGCCGCCGAGGGCGAGGCCACGGATCTTGTCGGTATCGCCGTCGCGCGCGCTGAGAAAGAGAATCGGAAGATCGCGGGTCTCGCGAATCTGCCGGCCGGCGTCGAAGCCGGATCGCCCCGGCAGCATCACGTCGAGCAAAAGGCAATCGATCGGAACGCGGTCGAGAGTTGTCAAAGCCTCGTCGGCGTTGGTTGCCGTCATCACCTGAAAGCCATCGGCCTCGAGGAAGTCGCGCATCAGCTCGACGATCTCGGGTTCGTCGTCGACCACCAGAATCGTTGACTTCGCCTCCACGGATGCTGCCTCCGTTGCCTACCTTCGACTATTATTCCACGTTTTCCAGAGCCATCGGCGCCCTTGACCGACGTTTGACGCCCCGTTGATCGTCTGTTGATCTTTTGGCCGCCAGAGTCGTGATCTTTCGTCTCTATAGTTCTTTTTGGAATTATTGGGCAGCGAGCGGGTTGAATGGCGGAGCCGCCCAAGCCGCTCGCTGCCCAATGATTCTGAACGCCACTGTAGAGCGGAGAAGGAGACACATGGCGCGGATTTCCGTGAGCGCGCTTCCCCGTGGCTGGCGAGCCGCCCCGCCTCGCCTGATCGCCGGGGCGCTGGTCACCGTCACCGCGATTGGCATCCTCTCGGCCCTCGGCATCCTCGGCCGGGTCGAAGGCCTCGTGCCGGGGCTGAGTCCCGCGGCGCCCCTGTTCCAAACCACGCCCGCCCGGCGGGGCGATCTGGCCGCGAGCGTCGTGGCGACCGGGCCAGTCTCGACGACCAACGACCTGCCGCTGACGTTCAAGGAGTCGGGGAAGCTGGCGACGGTCAAGGTGAACGTGGGCGATCCGGTGAGCCGGGGCGAGGTGCTGGCGACCCTGAACC
>JBOGTX010000764.1:0-3788 GCA_050695695.1 Chloroflexota bacterium | reverse complement strand
CTCGTGCAACTGCTGGTTCTGCTGGTCGCGGTCGCGATCGCGACCTCACGGCCGACAGTAGCGCCGTGGTGGCTCGGCCTCGGGCACTCGCTGGCGGCGGCCTCGGGGGTCGCGGTCTGGGCGATTGGTCTGCGGCGCCTGGGAGGCGTCTACCGATGGCACGTCGGACGGCTGGCAGTCACGGCCGGGAGCGCGCTGGCGCTCGCGGCGCTGCTGCACCACGCGCTGGCAACCCTGGAGACCAGCCGCCTCACGTCGGGGCTGGCGGTCGTCGTCGCCACTCTGATCGTGGGCGCGCTGGTGGCCCGAATGACTGTCCCGTTCAACCGGGGGCCGGTCAGGGCAGGACCGTGAACGCGCGGGTGAGTGCGCATGGCTGGATCTTGCTGGGTAGCTTGCTTCTGGGGGCGCTGCTCTCGATGGTACCAACCGTCCGACCGGTCGCGTTCGCGGCGACTGACCCAACCGCGGGCTGCCTTGGCCGCGAATCGACGAGCCCCGGGCGCGACGGGGTCCTCGTCGTCGACTGCGCGCCCGGCTTCGCCACCGCACACGATCGGGTATACGTCTACCCGCGGGCGCCGCTTCCGTCTAGCCAGGATTGGCGCGCGAGCATGAACGCGACCGACGCCGTCTGGGTCTTCGACGTCGGAGCGCGCGACGCGGCCAGCCTGATGATCGACTTTCACCCGAATCGGAACGGGCCTGGTCTGGTGGCAGATCTGTACGACGACCAGGACGGCGACGGAAACGTTCGCTACCGGATGGTCGACGGTATTCCAGTGCCGGCCGAGTCGGCGTTTCCGACAGTTCGGGTGGTGGCGCCCGATGGATGGTGGACCAGGGGAGCCCTGGTGAATTTCAATCTAAACGTCACCGTCGATGGCCCGGTCGACGCGGCATTCGGCTCCGAGACGTACATCAACCGTCTGAAGAACGACGGGCGGCCCGACTTCGAGATCCAGGTGCGCGACCCGGACCACGATGGTCGCCCTGACGAGGAATGGATCGACGCCTGGCCGGATGCCCCCCAGGGCTGGGGAATTCTCCGAACCCAGCTCATGGTGAATACCAATCACGACGAAGCCCCGATCGCGGACGCCATCTTCTGGCCATACCTCGGAACGTCGTACCAGCCCGCGCCAGGGCGCCGGAATGTCGGGCCGACCCGATTCGCGCTCGCCCCGGTTCCCGGTGCCACCGACGGGTTCATCAAGGGCTATGGAACGAGCTTCCCGCCGATCCAAGTCTGGTGGCCCGGGGCCGAGATCGCCAACGTCGGCGAGTTCATCGCGTCACGAGGGAATGGCGCCAACTGGTTTCTCTATTCGTTGAATCGTTTAGACCGAGGGCGGACCGGGCTGGCGGACTTCGAGACTCCCTTTGCCTTTTACGACCTTGCCCAGGCGCACGATGGCTATCCTGACCTGGCAATCCGTCAGGAGTACTACCCGGCGCGCGACCCCTACTTCGATGGCGGCCAGTTCGGCCAACCGAGCCAGCTCATTCGGTACTCCTGGGACCAGTTCCACGCCCACGCCTGGAGCTATAAGCTCGATTTGCTAGGGCGGCAGCCGATCACCAGCACGGTAAAGGTCGGACCGTTGTCGATCGCCACGGTTCCGTACTCTCAGTACCCAACCTGGGTTACCTCGCGGCGCTGGGACGCCGCCGATTTCGTCGCCGCCGAGCCGGGCGTTTGGACGAGCGAAGGCATCTACGCGGAAGTCTTCGATTCCGCGACGCTCTGGACCGGCTACCTGACCGGAATCACGTCCGACGTACCGACCGCTGATCTGGACGCGGTGCCAGCGGGCTATCGCGGCGAGCTCGCGATGTCGCCGGGGGACCGGGTCGAGCTGTACGTCAGTTCGATCGATCGCAAGCTGCACCTGTTGAGGGCGACCGCGGGTATCTGGAACGTCGACGGCCGGACGAAGATCCGCTACGCCAACCTCGGCGGCGACTACCTGAACCAGTGGACCCGTCTCGAGAACGGTTCCGAGGCTCAATCGCTGACGTACGTTTCCAACCAGCTTCTCCTGATCGATGCCACTGGCCTGCGGATCAAGACGGTCGATGGACCGGCCGCGACGTTCCAGACCCCGCCACCGACGGGCCACGCGGAATGGGCCAGGCTCGGGGCGTCGCTCGCCCGACCGTCCCCAACCCTTTCGGGCGACGATTTGCCGGCGATGTTCGATCAGTTCCCGGGGCCAACCCAAACCTTGCTCGGCGCGACCGTCCGGGATCTGCGCGTCACCCCGGACGGTTTCCGCTTTGCCTTGCGCCTACCCTCGGACCCGGACACGGTCGCGCGCCGGACCGGCGGTCCGGCGCCGGGTGATTATCTCGTCCGCTTTACCAGGGCGGCCGGCTACTCCGTGACGCCGCTCGAACCGGTGGCGATCGACATCTCCGCGGTGGCAATACCCGCGAGCCCGCCAATCGCTTTGAATCCGGAAGCGCTCGCCGTCACGCTCGGGAACCGGAGCAACCAGGATGCGACGGGCGTCAAGGTCAGGTTTCTGGCAAGCCATGGCGGAGCGAAGGAAGTGGCCATCGGCTCGACGAGCCTGGACGTGCCGGCCGGCGGATCGGCTCGGACGAGCATCAGGTGGACGCCACTGACCGGTGGCGATTGGACGGTGCGCGCCACGGCGAGCGCGCCCTTCGTTTCCAAGGGAGTAACCCGCGTCTCGGTCGCGGCGGCTCCTTCGACCGACCTCCGTCATCTCCTCGCGCTGGAGCCGCCCGGTGGCCACGCCGGGCTAGCGGCCGTCGTCCTCTTTGGCATGATCTTGCTGCTCGCGGGCGGACTGGTACTCACGGTCCTCCTTGTCCCGAAGACGACGCGCGCAACATTCCCGCCAGGGACCGGCCATGGCTGATCTCACCACCACCACCAGCGCGTCGACGCTTCCCGGAAGAGAAAGCGAGCGCCGAGCCGCCTCGGACGCGACCGCTGATCCAGCGCCGCTGGCGCTGCTGGTGTTCGGAGTATTGCTTGGTGCCTACTTCGTCGCGCGCTCGGGCGGTCTCTGGGCCGAGAGCGATACCGCCCTGATTACCCGGTGGATCCGCGCGGTCGTGGCAAGCGGCACCCTGTCGCCGGCCGCCGGTGACCTCTATCCTCAGGGATACGGCTACGCCGCCGTCTCGGCATTCGTGCTGGCCCTGACCGGCCTCGACGTGGCGACGCTCCAGCAGGTGGTCTATCCCTTGATCTCGGCGCTGCTGGTGCTACCGGCCTGGGCGCTCTATCGCGAGCTCACCGGCAGCCAACGGGCCGCCACCCTTGCCACTCTCCTGCTGTTCATTCAACCGGAGTTTCTTTTCGTTGTGATGCGGGGAAGCCACGAACGGATGCTCCGCGTGCTGATGCTGGTGGCGCTGTGGCTCCTGGCCCGGAGCTTTCGAGCTCGCGAGCGCCCGGGCAGCTTCGCGACGCACGTCGGGCTGTTCTACGTCGCGGCCTACGCGCTGGTCGCGACCAACGTCTTGTTCGGCATCTCATTCTTCACGGCGATCGCGACCGCCATGGTGGCCGCGTGGGGACTCGGTCGAGCGCATCCTGGCCTCCGGCCCTTCGCTGGCCCGGTGGTGGCCCGGCTAGCATCGGTGACGTTGGTGGCGGCCGGCCTCGGGTTCATCGTCATCTTCGGCGCGTATCCGCTCGCCCAAACCAGTCTTCGCGCCCTTGGCACGCTCGCCCAGAAGCTCGCCGCGTTGTACCTGACGACCCAGCCATCGGCGACCGCCGCGTACGATCCGTACCGGGCGGTCGC
>JBOGTX010000763.1:0-3437 GCA_050695695.1 Chloroflexota bacterium | reverse complement strand
GGTTGTGGCCGGTCGGCAGCTCGACGTACCGCCAGCGCGGATCCGCCTGGAGGCGCCGCGCCCGCTCGGCGGCCGGGCTGTCCGACGCCTTGCCGACCGCGCAGTACACGAAAGCGCGTGGCAGAGTGGTCTCGCCACGCGTCAGCCGGATGGGCTGAGTGAAGGTCTTCAGTGGCTGGGCGTGACGCCGTGGCTTCCCCCAGTCCACGATCTCGGGCGGGTCGTCGCCCTGCATCGGACCCGGCGGCAGGAGCCAGCCGTCGCCTTCGCGCCGGGCTCGGTCGATCAGCTCCTGGCGGCGCTCCGGCCCGAACTGGTCGGAGATCGACTTCCCGTCGGACGGCACCGCCGCGTCGAGATAGACGAGCCGCGACAGGCGTTCCGGGCAGCGGTCGGCGACGCCGGTGATCACCATGCCACCGTAGCTGTGGCCAACCAGCACGACCTCGCGCAGATCCTCGTAGAACAGCACGTTCACCACGTCCTGGATGTGGGTATCCAGGTCGACGTCGGATGACGCGAGGTGCGATCGCTCGCCGAGCCCGGTCAGGGTGACCGCGCGCGCGTCGTGCCCGGCCTCTCGCAGCCGCGGCACGATGAATCGATTCCAGGACCAGGCGCCGCCCCAGGCGCCGTGAACGATGACGAAGGTGGCCACGTTTTTTGCTCCATTTCCCATCGCTTCGGGTTGATCAGTCCGGCTCCGCGCCGTCTCAAGTCACTCGACGCTGACGATCTCATCGCGAACCGGCGCGCGAAGCTCGTCTATCTCGCGTCGGACCGCCTTTGGCCCAACGATCTGCCCACGCGCTGAGAGTTGGGCTCGAGCAGGCTCCATCGTTCAGAGCATCTCCCACTCGTCGCGGTTGACCCGCGCGATCCGAAGGATTTTCGCCAGCAAGTTCCGACTGATTTCTCCCTCGTGCGGGTTGGGGATCGTCACCTGGATGTTCCCTTTTGCCATGATCTGGTGGCGCGCACCCGGAAAAGGTCCGTCAAAGTCGAGACGTCGCAGATAGATGATCAGCTCGCGTCGGCTGACTGGCCCAAACCGTGGCATCAGGCAACGCTGCGCGCGTTCAGGTCAATGCCGTCAATCATCGGCAGGTCGCGTCCGCGCCGCACGCCGACCAGGAGCCAGTCTTCCAGCGCGCTCCGCAGCTCCTCCCGCGTCTCCTCGATCGTCGCGCCGCTGGCCCACAGCCCGGGAAAGTCTGGAATCGACGCGAACCATCCCTCGTTCTCGTCCAACGGCTCATACTCCGCGCGTTTCAACGCGGCGTTGACGTACTCGGTGAGCACCTGATCCTCCGTTCCCCAGTGCCTTCAACCTGATTATACCGAGCGCCCCGGCCGCCTCGCTACTGGTTCAGAATCCGCCACACCCTTTCGGGGCGGAACGGGATGTCGGCGTGGCGGATGCCCAGCGCGTCGATCACCGCGTTGGCGACGGCCGGGGTCGAGCCGATCGTGCCGGCCTCGCCCACGCCCTTGGCGCCCAGTAAATTGACCGGGGTGGGCGTGACGGTGTGGTCGAGCTCGAACGACGGCAGGTCCGCGGCGACCGGCACCGCGTAGTCCATCAGGCTACCGGTCATGAGCTGGCCGTCCTCGTCGTAGACGACCTCTTCCATGAGCGCCTGGGCGACCCCCTGGGCGATGCCCCCGTGGACCTGGCCGTGGACCAGCAGCGGGGAGATGATCCGCCCGCAGTCGTCCACCGCGACGAAGCGCAGGATGTTCACCTTGCCGGTGCCACGATCGATCTCCACCAGGCAGACGTGGACGCCGTTGGGGAAGGTGCAGTTGGTTGGCTCGAAGAACGACTGTGCGGTCAACCCCGGCTCGATCGAGCTGGGCAGCCGGCGCGCGTCGTAGGCGGCACCGGCGATCTCGACCGTCGTCATGCCGCGCTCGGGGACGCCCTTGACCGAAAACCGCCCGTTCTCGAAGACGATGTCCTCGGGCGCCGCTTCGAGCAGGTGGGCGGCGATCTTCGTCGCTTTCTCCCGGATCTTCGCCAGGCTCATCATCAGGGCGCCGCCGCCCATGGCGATGCCCCGACTTCCCTGGGTGCCCATCTTGCCGGCCATGGGGACCTTGGCGGTGTCGCCGTGGACGACGATCACGTCGTCCAGTCCGACGCCGAGCTCGTCGGCGACGATCTGGGCGAAGGTCGTTTCCTGTCCCTGGCCGTGCGGCGAGATGCCGGTCAGGACGGTCACTTTGCCGGACTTCTCGACGTTCACCGCCGTCGCTTCCCACCCCATGCCGCCGACGATGGTGGACGGGCCGAATCCACAGATTTCCACGTAGTTCGAGATACCGATGCCGACGAGCCGCCCCTGCGCTTTGAGCTTCGCCTGCTCCTTCCGAAAGCCGGCGTAATCGGCCATCGCCAGGGCCTTATCCAGGGTCGGCAGGTAATCACCGCTGTCGTAGGTGAGACCGGTCGCCGTCTTGTACGGAAACTCGGCGGCCGGAATCAGGTTCTTTCGCCGCACGTCCACCGGGTCCAGCTTCAGGTCGTAGGCGATCACGTCCATCATCCGCTCGAGCAGGAAGGTTGCCTCGGGGCGCCCGGCGCCCCGGTAGGCTCCGGTCGGCACCTTGTTGGTGAGGATGCCGCGAACCTCGATCGCGATATTCTCGATCTTGTACGGCCCGGTCGCGATCAGCGCGGTGAGGTTCGGCACGACCTGAGTGTTCTGCTGATAATACGCGCCAAGGTCGCCAAGCACCCGGAGCTTCATTCCCAGGACGGTGCCATCGTTTTTGATCGCCATGTCGACGAAGTCGATCTGGTCGCGGCCGTGAACCATCGCCGCCATGTCGTCGCGCCGATCGGCGGTCCAACGGACCGGCCGGCCCAGCCGCATCGCCAGCGCGGGCACGAGAATCTCCTCCGGATAAAGGTCGGCCTTGGCGCCGAAGCCGCCGCCGACCTCCGGCGCGATCACCCGGATGCGATTTTCGGGAATCGGGAAGAGATCGCAATAGTAGCTGCGCAACGCGTGGGGCGCCTGGGTCGACGACCACACCGTCAGCTCGCCGGGGTTGCCGCGATACTCGGCGGCGACGCACCGGGGCTCCATCGGCATGGGCACCACCCGCTGATTGACGATCCGCAGGCTGACGACCCGATCGGCATCGCGAAAGGCCTGCTCGACGTCGCCGCTTTTGGTTGGCGCGGAGTAAGCCAGATTATCCTCCAGGCGATCGTAGACGGTCGGGGAGCCCTTCTGGTCGGCCCGCTCGAGATCCACGACCGCCGGCCGCGGATCGTACTCCACGGCGATCGATGCCACGGCATCGCGCGCCAGCTCGCGCGTCTGGGCGACGACCACCGCGATCGGATCGCCGACGAAGCGGACGGCCTCGATCGCCAATGGCCAGCGCTGGGGCGGCTTCGCGCCGCTCTCCGGCGACGCGAAGGG
>JBOGTX010000762.1:0-4549 GCA_050695695.1 Chloroflexota bacterium | reverse complement strand
GCCGGCGAATGATACCGCGTGGCCACCGTGGGTCCAGGGCCCCATGACTAGCTTGCAAGGCCCCTTTTTCCTTTTGGTGAACTGGACGAAGTTCTCGCAGGTCGAACGGGCGTAGGAGTCGTACCAGGCGCCGATCAGGAGCATCGGCACGTCGGCGTGGGTATCCCAGCTTTCTTCGACGTTGTAGCCGGCCTGCTTCCAGTAGTCGTCGTAGTCCCCGTGGGTCATCACGTCGTAGACCCAGCGCTCGTACGCCGGAAGGTGACGAAGTGGCGAGACGCCCAGCTTCATGGGCAGCCGACCGTACCATTCGCCGACCCGCGCGAAGGCGTCGGTCAGGACCGCCCTCAGGCCGTCGTCGGCCAGCGCCTCTTTGCTGGTCACCGCCATACGAAACGCGTACGAATAGAACCGAAGCTCCATGCAGCCGCCCTGGCGCATCGAGTTGGTGTGGTAGTTGTGCATGGCCACGTAGGGCACCATCGCGGCGAGGTGGGGCGGGCGAAGGTTTGCCAGCGCGTGCTGGTCACTGCCAGCGTACGACCCGCCAATCGTGCCGACCTTGGCCGATGACCAGGGCTGGGTCCCGAGCCACTCCACCGCGTCGTAACCATCCGGTCCTTCGTTGGCGAAGGCGTACCATTCACCCTCGGACGCGAAGCGCCCCCGGACGTCCTGGAGCGCGCAGACGTAGCCGTGGCGGGCGAAGAACTTGGCGGTCGCCACCAGACCGAGGCCGTGCTTGTCGTAGGGCGTGCGCTCGAGGATGACCGGGAAAGGCCCGCTCGCCGGGCGATCGCCCTCGGCCGGGAAATAGAGGTCCGTCGCGAGTCGGGTTCCGTCGCGGGTCGGGACCATGACGTTCCGTTCCCAGGTCACGCCGTACCGCGGGGCCGAGCCCTCAGGTTTCGCCATTCGATCTTCTCCGGTCACCGGTTGGTCAGAATTATGATCGGGCGCGCCGGCTCCGTCAACCGACCTTCCAGTTGATGGCATTCTTGCGTTGATGGTATCGACGACCAGCGACCGGTTCGCACGACGTTGGTCGTGCTGAAGTCAATCACAACGGGGGCGATCAGCCCATGCCAGCCTTCACCCTTTGAGTCCGGTGGTGGCGATGCCTTGCACAAACAGCTTCTGCGCGAAGAAGAAAACGATCAGACAAGGCAGCATCGTCACGACCGACGCGGCCATCAGCCAGTTCCAGGAGGTAGCGTCAAGATCTCGAAAGAGACGGAGGCCGATTGAGACGACGTATTTCGACTGCGAGTTCAGATAGATAACCGGAGAGAGGAACTCGTTCCACTTTCCAACGACCGAGAAGACGGTGACGGCGGCGAGGACCGGTTTAGACAACGGTAAGATGATCTGCCAGTAAATCCGCATCGTGCTGCAACCGTCGATCTTGGCCGCGTCGTCGAGCTCCAGAGGAATTGTCATGAAGAATTGGCGACAAAGAAAAATGTAGAACGCGCCACCCCCCAGCCAGGCTGGCACGATCAGTGGATTCCAGGTGTCAATCCAGCCAAGATTGCGAAAAATCAAGAACACCGGTACCATCGTGACCTGCTCCGGCAGGAGCATCGTGCTGATCACCAGAATGAAGAGAACGTCCCGTCCTGGTGCGCGCAGGCGCGCGAAAGCGTAGCCGACGAGCGACGCCGAAAGAACTTGACCCAGCGAGGCGACCACCGTGATGTAGGTCGTGTTGAAGAACCACTGGCCAAATGGCAAGGCAGTCAGCGCCTCGGGGTAATTCTGGAGGCGAATCGCCGTCGGGATCCAGCGCGGCGGGTACAGAAAAATCTCGCCGGGATCCTTGATCGACGTGTCAAACATCCAAATGAAGGGTACGAGCATAGTGAATGTGCCGGCCAGGAGGATGAGTACCGAGAAAAGCTTTGTGATCTGGGAGACGCGGTGCATCCCGATTTGGCTGCGCCGCCTCGTTCTGGGGCGAGTGACTGTCTGGGCTCGCGTGCTCATCGGCCCTTGACCCCTCCCTCGTAGTGCACCCAGCGCCCCGAGGACCGGAACACCAGGGCGGTTAAGACGAGGATGATGATAAAGAGGATCCAGGCCATTGCCGAGGCGTAGCCCATCTGGTTGTACTGGAAGGCGACGCGGTAGAGAAGTAAGACGTAGAACAAGGTAGCGTTGACCGGTCCGCCATTGGTCATGATGAACGCCTGAGTGAAAACCTGGAATGAGCTGATGATCTGAATCACCAGGTTGAAGAGGATGACCGGCGTAATCATCGGCACAGTGATCGCGAAGAATTGTCGGGCTCGGTCAGCCCCGTCCATGGAGGCGGCTTCGTAAAGCTCCGAGGGGATCCCCTGGAGGCCGGCCAGGAAAATAATCATCGTTGCCCCGGTGCTCCAAAGGCTCATGACGATGAAGCCGGGTAGCGCCCAGGTCGGGCTGGATAGCCACTGGGGGCCAGGAATACCGATCAATCCTAAGAAGTAGTTCAGGAGACCGAACTGCGGCTGGAGGACCCAGATCCAGAGTAAGGCAACCGCGACGCCCGAAACGACCGAGGGTAGGTAGAACACTGTGCGGAAGAAGCCGATACCCATGATTTTTTGATTGAGCAAGACTGCGAAGATCAGCGCGACGATCAGGCGTAGGGGGACCCCGGCGAAAACCCAGATCGCGGTCACTTGGAGCGACTTGAGGAAAAGCGGATCTCCGGCGAAGAGCTGCTCGTAGTTGGCAAGGCCGACGAAAATTGGCGGATTGACGATGTCGTATTTCGTCAAGCTGAGATACAGCGCGCTGATCACCGGCCCGAGGGAAAGCCCCAGGAAATTGATCAGCCACGGTGATATCAGTAGATAGAACAGGAGGGCCTCACGCCGCTCGAGCCGTGATAGCCCCAGCCAGTGACGTTTCCTCGACGTCGGGGCGCGTGAAGCGAACTCGGATTCGGCCATTCTATGTCCTCGCGGGTCGTTCGAGCGCCTGCCAGGAGTGCCTCGATATGAAGCGGCACGCGCGCCCGGCACCCGGCTCTACCGGGGCACGACGTAAGGCTGGAACTTGGCGTTGATCTGTTGCGCCATCGCCTTCGCCGCGTCGGAGCCGCTCTTCGTATTGGCCATCAGGGCTTCTATTTCATTCGTCATAATCGTCCAGAACTCGGGCTTGATGTTCGGGTGCGGGGTGTCGGGCCAACCACCTTTGAGCGCATCCAGAAGGAGCTGGTTCTGCCAGGGCTGAAGCGGCGAGACCTTGTTGAAGTCGATCTTACGATTCGCCGGCATCGACGTCGCTCTGGTCATCAATTCGTTCCCCTGATCGGCCGTATCGAACTCGACCAGCTTCCATGCCTGATCGGGAACCTTCGTCTTCGAGATGACTTGGAATCCGTTTGGGCTGAGGTTCGAGACACGCTTCTTGCCCATCGGAATCGTGGAGATGTCCCACTCGAAGTCTTTGATCGGCTTGTCAACGACCGCGGCGCTCTTGAAGCCGCCCCAAACCATCCCGACCTTGCCGGTTTGGAACATCGCGTCCGAGCCGCCCATGTTCGCGGCGACCGAAGGGGCAATCTTGTACTTGTAGATCATGTCCTGGATGAACTGGAAGCCCTGCTGCCCTTCCGGACTATCCATGACCGCCTTGGTCGGATACTCGAAACTATCCCAGTAGTAGGAGCCGAAGAGCCACGAGAAGTGCGCCGCATGTAAGTCGTCCTCGAAGACGTAGCCCCAGGTCTGCTGGGAGGGATTGGTCAGCTTCTGCGCGTACTGGAGGAAGGTATCCAGGCTGAAGTCGGCATCCCACTTCTGAGGCAGATCCGGCAGGCCGGCCTTTTTGAAGAGCGTCTTGTTGTAGACCGTGTAGCGGGTGTCGTTCCAGGCGCAAATGCCCCAGACTTTCCCACTCCACTGATAACCCTCTTGGGAGGCCGGATTGATATCGGCCAGATTGAAGTTGTTGTCCTTGATCAATTCGTTGAGGTCGAGCACGACGCCCTGGGTAGCGAGCCGCTCGGCGTCCGGCGGCGACGTGTAAATCACGTCGGGCGCGGTGTTACCGGCATACTCGACGGTGAGCTTGTCAAAGTATTCCGAGCTCGGGCTGTACTCGAGGTTGACGGTGATCGACGGATATTTCTTCTCGAAGGCCGCGACCGCATCCTTCCAGGACGGCAGGTTCGCCGCAGCGGTCCAAGTGTAGAGGCGGACCGTCCCCGTCGCACCCGAGGTACCGCTCGTGGACTGAGCAGCGGGTACGGCCGGGGCCGCGCCGGCCGGGGCGGTCGAGGCCGGCTTCACAGCCGTCGCGGCCGGCGCCGAAGGCTGGCTGCCGGAGCCACAAGCGGCGACCAGCGGCACGACCAGGCCCAGCCCCGCCGTGATGGCACCATACCGCAGGAAAGATCGTCGCGACGCCGCTCTGCGATACACCATCTTCTCCATCAGCTCCTCCTCAGAACCCGCTCCCACAAGACTCCTCTTCCACCAGGCCGCTATGCTATCAAGAATCAACACGCGTGGATGTTTCCGGTGTCGGAGCCTTGACGCCATAGTGCTGGGCC
>JBOGTX010000761.1:0-1845 GCA_050695695.1 Chloroflexota bacterium | reverse complement strand
TTGCGGGTCTTCGCTCCGACGACCGTCGACGAGCTGCGGTCGATCGTGCGCCAGGCCGCCGCGGCCGGCGTCCGGATCAAAGCCGTTGGCTCGGGGCACTCCTTCACCGACGTCGCGCTGACCCGCGATTTTCTGATCGATACCCACGGTCTGAATCGTCCGCTTGACCTCGAGCCCGACCTGCTCCGGCCGGGCGCTCAACCCGAGACGCTGTTCGCGACCGAGGGCGGCATCGTCGTGCGGGACCTGAACGAGGCGCTCTGGAACGCTGGCCTGGGTCTCGTGAACATGGGCTGGTACGACGGCCAGACGATCGCCGGGGTGATCTCGACCTCGACCCACGGGTCCGGCCTGGCCTTCGGATCGCTGGCGGATCAGGTCGTGTCGCTCACCGTGGTGGATGGCGCCGGCCAGACCTATCGGGTCGAGCCAGCGAACGGCATCACCGATCCGGCCACCTGGGCGGCCCGCCACCCGGACGTCGAGCTCAAATCGGACGACGACTGGTTCGATGCCTGCCGGGTTGGCATCGGCTGCCTGGGCGTGGTGTCTTCGCTGGTGCTGCGGGTGCAGTCGCGTTACTTTCTCAAAGAAGAGCGGACCCTGAGCGTCTGGTCCCAGGTGAAGCGCGATCTCCAGGATGGCGGCGTGCTGCGCGCGAACGTCCACTACGAGGTGCTGGTCAATCCCTATGCGACGAACGGGGACCACACCTGCCTGATCACCCGCCGCAACCCGACTCCGGAGCCGACCGGGCCCCCGATCGATCAGCCGAGGCGCAACTTCCTGGTCGAGCTGGCGGCGAGCATTCCGGGGGCGAACGACGCGCTGCTGGCCGTGCTCGACGCCTACCCGCCACTGACCCCGACGGTGATCGACCAGGCGATGGGGGCGCTGGCGCGCGATTACGTCGATCGGAGCTATCGGGTCTTCAACATCGGCATGGCGAACGACGTCCCGGCCTACGGCAGCGAGATCGGCTTCTCGCTCGACCGGTACCTGGCGGCGACCGAGCGCATCCTGGCGATCGCCGACCAGCGCCAGCAGGTGGGATCGGCCTACCTCACGTCGCCGTTCTCACTCCGCTTCGTTCGCGCGGCGACCGCGCACCTGAGCATGATGTACGGCGCGGACACCTGCATGATCGAGTTCCCGATGCTGGACGGCACCTTTGGCGGGAAGGAGATCCTCGAGGAGATCGAGACCGAGCTGTACGCGTATGGCGGCCGGCCGCACTGGGGTCTGCTCAACTTCCTGTCCGGGGCCAGCGGCCTGATCGAGGCGATGTATCCGATGCTCCCGCGCTGGCTCGAGGTGTTCCATCAATTGAGCCCCGACGGCCGGTTCGCCAACGCCTTCACCGAGCGCTGTGGCTTCTCGCCCCGAGCGTTCGTACGCGGCCCAAGCGCCTGATCAGGAGGGATTCGTGGAACGACTGGCATCGCCGATCGAGAATTTGAAGGACGATTACCCGGTCGTGGTCGTCGGCTCGGGCTACGGCGGCGGCATCGCCGCGTCGCGGCTGGCCCGGGCCGGTCAGAGGGTCTGCGTTCTCGAACGCGGCCGTGAGTTTCAGCCCGGTGAATACCCCAACACTCTCGACGGGGCGCTACGCGAGTTCCAGGTCGATACCGCGCTGGGAACGGTGGGCTCGCGGACTGGCCTCTACGACCTGCGGGTCAACCCCGAGATCAACGTCTTCTTCGGCTGCGGCCTGGGCGGCACGTCGCTGGTCAACGCGAACGTCGGGCTTCGTCCGGAGCCGCGCGTCTTCGACGACCCGCGCTGGCCAGGGGAGATTCGCGCCGACCTGGACCACGGCGTGAACGTCGGCTACTCGCGCGC
>JBOGTX010000760.1:0-3737 GCA_050695695.1 Chloroflexota bacterium | reverse complement strand
TACCCGGACTTCGCCCGATTCGTGGTGGCCTCGTTCGTCTATCGAATCGGGCTGAACTTGCCGGTCGCGCTCTATTCGATCTACGCGGTGCGCGACGCCCACGCCAGCAACACGATCATCGGGCTGCAATCCACCGCCGGCAACCTGGCGCTGGTCGGATCGTATCTTCTCTGGGGACGGCTCGCGGCACGGCGCGGGCACCGGATCGTCCTGCTGCTCGCGACCGCCGGTCTGAGCTTCTATCCGTTCGCCACGGCGCTGGTCAGCCAGGCGGTCTGGCTGATTCCGGCCACCCTGATCTGGGGCACCTTCGCATCGGGCATCGACGTGTCTTTCTTCGAGGGCCTGCTGCACACCTGTCCGGCCGATCGTCTGCAAACCTTCATCGCGGTCAACTCGGCGCTCGCCAACCTGGTCATCTTCCTGGCCCCGATCGCCGGAACCTTGCTCGCGGACCTGGTGGGGATCCGAGTCGCCCTGGTGAGCGCGGCCGCCCTGAGCCTGATCGGCAGCGCGCTCTTCTACCTGCTGAACGTGGCGAAGGAAGGGGCGCCATCGCCCCGCGTTCCGGTTCGCTTCCCCGGGCGCACGGCGTGAAGGTGACAGAATGACGCGTGAAACGTGAGAACGTCGATTTCGCAGGGCACGCCGAAGCCTTCGGCTTTGAGCGCCGCTTTGGTCCGCTCGACCGCCTCGGCGTACGGCAGATTCACCGGTTGGTCAAAGCCCTGGCAAATCGATCCGGTTTCGAGCAACGCGGCCCTATGGGAAAGACGACGAGACCTTGATCGTCACCACCGCCGACGCGCCCGGATACAGAATCGCGCCGGGCGACTGCAGCTCGATGTTGACCGGCACCAACTGGTCGACCTGAGTGAAGTCGCCGGTCGCGTTGGTATAGGGCGTGGGCAGGAAACTCGCCGCGGTCGCCGGGGTGATCGTCTGCACTCGACCGCTGAAAGCCGCGTTGACCGCCGGAATGTACACCTGCGCGTCCTGGCCAACCTTTACCCGGGCGATGTCGTTCTCATCGACGTTGGCGGTGATCCACGCGCGCGACGGGTCCACGAGCGTGACCAGCGCCTGCCCCTGGCCCACCATTTGCCCCGGTGCACTCGGAACCGCGATCACGACGCCATCGATCGGAGCACGAACGTCCACGAACTCGCCCGCTGCTCCGGTGTACTCCAGATTGGGCGCCCCGTTGGGAAGGGACCCAACCACCGAAGGCACCTGGATCCGCGCCAGGACGTCACCCTGGCGAACCCTCGCCCCGATGCCTACCTCCAGGGTTGCGATTCGGCCGGGATTCAGCGAGCTAACCGGGACGGCGGGATCGACCACCAGGGCGTTGTTGGTGCTCACGTCATTGGTCGTGCTGTCGAGATACTGATAGCCAAAGTACCCGCCGACCGCGATCGCGGCCACGAGCAATCCGCCGAGAACGATCAAGATCATCCGACCCGCGCGCGACCGACTCGGGGGATGACCCGCCGAATTCGGAGTCGGGCGGGCTCGCTGAAGCGATTGTGCCATTCCCGTGTGCCTCCGTGCTTGTCCGTCAGGCCACCGGCTCCGCGACCGGCGACCGTGCGAACTGGCTGTTGTAGAGATCGGCGTAGAAGCCGTGCCGGGCGAGCAGCCCTTCGTGCGTGCCTTTTTCGATGATCCGGCCATGATTCATGACCAGAATCAGGCCGGCGTCGCGAATGGTCGAGAGGCGGTGGGCAATCACGAAGCTCGTGCGGCCCTTCATCAGGTCGGCCATGGCCTGCTGGATGTGGATCTCCGTGCGCGTGTCCACGCTGCTCGTCGCCTCGTCCAGGATGAGCATCGGCGGGTCCGCCAGGAAGGCGCGGGCGATGGTCAAGAGCTGCTTCTGGCCCTGGGACAGCGTCGTGGCCGCCTCGCTGAGCACCGTGTCGTAGCCCTCCGGCAGGGTCCGGACGAAATGGTCGGCCTGGGCGGCGACGGCGGCAGCGACGATCTCGTCGGCCGTGGCGTCCTCGCGCCCGTAGGCGATATTCTCGCGGATGGTACCGGAGAACAGCCAGGTGTCCTGCAACACCATGCCGAAGGCGCGGCGCAGGCTGCCGCGGGTGAGCTGGTTGACGTTCATCCCGTCGACTATGATCTGACCGCCGTTGACGTCGTAAAAGCGCATCAGCAGATTGACCAGTGTGGTCTTGCCCGCCCCGGTGGGGCCGACGATCGCGATCATCTGGCCCGGCCGAACGTCGATGTTCATATCCTCGATCAGGGGCTCCTCGGGTCGATAGCCGAACCGGACGTGGTCGAACCGCACCATGCCGCGAGGCGCGGTAAGCACCGCCGCGTCGGGGGCCTCGGGGATCTCTTCGGGCTCATCCAGGATCTCGAAGACGCGTTCGGCGGACGCGATGGTCAACTGGATGCTGTTGATGATGCTCGTCAGTTGGGCGATCGGCTGCGAGAATTGCTGGGCATACTGAATGAAGGCTTGCACGTCACCGATGGCGATGGCCCGGCGGGTCACCAGGATGCCGCCGACGACGGCGACCATGGCGTAGCCCAGGTTGCCGACGGAGCGCATCAGCGGAAAGATCATACCGGTCATGAACTGCGCCCGCCAGCCGGCCTCGTAATACTTGTCGTTCAGCTCGTCGAACGTCGCGGCCGACCAGGTCTCGCGTCCGAACGCCTTGATGATCGGGTGGCCGGTGTACATCTCCTCCACGTGGCCGTTGAGCTCGCCCAGCGCGTTCTGCTGGGCGAGGAAGAAACCCTGGGAGCGCCGGGCGATGGCGCCGGTGATCGCGGCGCTGAGCGGGAGGGTGAGCAGCACCACCAGGGTCAGCAGCGGGCTGATGGTTAACATCATGACGATGACGCCCACCACGGTCACCACCGAGGTGATGAGCTGGGTGGCACTCTGCTGCAGCGTGCTGCTGATATTGTCCATGTCGTTCACGACCCGGCTGAGAACCTCGCCGTGGGTGCGCGAATCGAAGAACTTGAGCGGCAGCCGCTCGAATTTCTCCTCGACCTGCCGGCGGATGTCGTAGACCGTTTCCTGCGCCACGGCGGCCATCAGGTATTGTTGGGCGTACTGAAAGGCCGCGCTCACGAGGTACAGGCCCATCATGATCAGCAGGATGCGGGCGATGTAGTGGAAGTCGACGAACCCGGCCCCCTGGCTCTTGTAGATCACACCCTGGAAGAGCTTGGTCGTCGCCAGTCCGAGGACCTTCGGCCCGACGACGTTGAAGGCCGTGCCGATGACCGCCGCGACCAGGACGAAGGTGAGGGCGGCGCGGTGCGGAGCGAAGTAGCCCAGGAGGCGCAGGAGCGTGCCGCGAAAGTCTTTGACTTTTTCGGCGGGCATGCCTCCGCCCATCCCCGGGCCCCGCCCGAATCCCATCGTCGGTCGCGCCGGGCGACGCTGGACGCTCACGCTACCTCCTCTGGCGAAAGCTGCGACGCCACGATTTCTCGGTAGACCGCGCAGGTCGCCAGCAGCTCGCGGTGAGTGCCGTTGCCGACCAGGCGCCCCTCGTCCAGGACGAGGATGCGGTCGGCGTCCATCACGGTTCCGACCCGCTGCGAGACGATGAACACGGTGGCGCCGGTCGTCTCGCGCTTGAGGGCCGCCCGCAGCCGGGCATCCGTGCGGAAGTCCAGGGCCGAGAAGCTATCGTCGAACAGGTAAATCTCCGTCTTCCGGACCAGCGCCCGGGCGATGGACAGACGTTGCTTCT
>JBOGTX010000759.1:0-1872 GCA_050695695.1 Chloroflexota bacterium | reverse complement strand
GAGCGAATCCCCTGGGGTGGGCGCTGACGTGTCGCAGCGGGCGCGCGACCTGGCGTCGCATCAGCGGGAGCAGGAGCGCCGCCATGAGGGCCGTCGAGCCGAAAGCGACCAGCGGTGGACTCGCCGGACGAGAGTGCTCAGATGGCCAGCTTCTCGGCGATCGGCGTGAGACCCCAGATGAAGCTCGCCGTGATGGCGAGGAGCATCGCCGGTTGGGTCAGCATCGCCGCGAAGGGGCGCCACCAGCCCGCGTCGAGCTGTCGCAGGTTCAGGACGTAGCCACCGACGAGGATCAGGGCGACCCCGACGATGCCCAGCCAGAAGACGGCGTCGACGGCCGGGAGGGGAAGCAGCACGACCGCGGCGAAGCCGAGGATGGGCAGCGAGAGCGCGTTGACGCCCCACGCGACGACCGAGACCGGGGTGTCGGCCAGAAGGCGCTTGTTCACGATCGGCAGGAACGACGTCAGAAAGGCCGCGACCAGAGCGAGCTCGAGCCACATATCGGTCGATGATAACAGGTCCAGGCCAGCACCGGTCTCGCCGGTGTGGCGCCATGCCTCACGTCCGGTGGTGCGTGACAAACCGGTTGACCCACTGCGAGGGAACGCTGACGTGCTCTGGTTGGTCGAGGTTGCCGACTCATCCCGAGACCTCGACCGGCGCTGGAAGATTCCTCTTGACGCGCGGGCCGCGATTCGAGAGGTCTGGCTGGTGGACCTGTCCGAGGACACCCTCACCGTCGACCGGGCTCCCTCCGCTGACGGCTACCAGGCGTCGCGCGTGGTGCATCGCGGCGAGTGGGTTAGTCCGCTGGCGTATCCTGGTCGCGAGATCGCCGTCGTCGACGTCCTCGGCTGACCAGGAATCAGCGAGCAGCACCGTTTGCACCGCGCGGCCGGCGGTCAGACCGAGCCTGATGAGCAGGATCAATCCCAGGATGGTGGCCAGCAGGGGGGCGGGAGACAAGCCCCCTGCCCACTCCCCGCCCAACCCCCTGGCCGACGTTCTGACACCGGACGCCATCCGGAAAGTCCGGGATGCTTGATGCTGGGGATGGGGCCGCGCCCCCCGCGCGGCGCCTCGTGCGCGCTGGCTGGTGCAAATGATGCATGGCGCTTATAATCGAAGCATGATGCATCACTCTGACGGACGGCAACCCGCCGTGCTCGACGCCTCCTTCTGGGTGAATGCGATGCGTTCGGGAGTAACGGCGTATCTGACCGAGTACTTCACCCTGATCGCGCCGCCCCTGGTGTCCGCCGAGCTCGCGGTGCTGCTCGGTTATCCCGATCCGCCGGAGGCGGTCACTCGCTTCGCGGAATGGCGGAGCGATGGACGGGTCAGCGTAGTCGCGCCCCGGGAGACCTTTGCGCGCTTCGACGTAGGGGAGAATGAGGCGATCGCGCTTGCCCGGGAACGGTCATGCGTTCTGCTGATCGACAACTGCGAGCCACGTGATTACAGCCGGGGCCCACTAGGACTGCGCGTGGTAGATTCACCTGCGTTCGTTGTTTTTCTTTACGACCAGGGGCGCCTCGACGAGCGCCAGGCCACGCTGGCGCTCGCGCAATCGCTGGCCGCGCGGCGGGTTGTTCGGGAAGCGCTGGTGCTTCTCGCGACCCTCGCGCGCCGCAAGGAAGAAGGAGCGGATCGATGACGTCTGGGCGAACGGTTACCAAATCAGTCCGACTCAATGCCGACGAAAGCGCGCTGGTGGCCGACGTGAGCAGCCGGGAGCACCTCGCGGAAGGCGCGCTTTTGCGCAAGATCATTCTTGACGGGCTGGCGCGCCACCGCCTGGAACTCGCGATTGCCGATTACGAAGCGGGAGAGATCAACCTTGGCGAGGCGTCCGCGCGCGGGGGGGTC
>JBOGTX010000758.1:0-3938 GCA_050695695.1 Chloroflexota bacterium | reverse complement strand
TCCCTGGGGCGGCAAAACACTCGGTCTCAGCTTGACACTTGAGGCGGACGAGCGATGTGCGATTTCTATTGGACGATCGAGACGGTCCTGGGGCCGGCCTTCATCGCGTACAACGAGCGCGGCGTCTCGGCGATCATGCGCCCGGAGAGCGCGTCCGAGTTCGAGCAGGCGTACCAAACGCACTTTCATCGTCCGGTCCAGCCGACCACCGATCCGCCGGCTGACCTTGCCGCGGCGGTGGCCGCCTACCTCGGCGGCGAGCTTTCGGTCGAGGAGGCCCGACGAGCCTTGCCCTTCGATCTGCGCGGCACGACCGAGTTCGAGCGGGCGGTTCTCCTCAAGACGTTCGAGATTCCGTACGGCGAGGTCCGGTCGTACTCCTGGATCGCCCGGGAGGTCGGCCACCCCCTCGCCGTTCGCGCGGTTGGCTCGGCGGTCGGGCGCAACCCGGTTCCCCTGCTGATCCCCTGCCACCGCGTCGTCCGCCGCGACGGGCGCATCGGCGAGTACGGCCTGGGCGGGACCAGCGCGAAGCGCGCGCTGCTGTCGGCGGAAGGGGTAGCTCCGGACTGGCTGGAGGGCCTGGCGCGGGCCGGCATTCGCTACGTCGGCAATGCCGACACCCGGGTCTACTGCTTCCCGACCTGCCGTCAGGTCCGGCCAATTCCCGACCCCGAGCGGGTCGGCTTCGGCTCCGACGATGAAGCCAGGGCGCTGGGGTACCGCCCCTGCGCGGTCTGCCGCCCGTCCGGCATCCTCGATCGAGAGGCCACCTAGAGCGGCCTCTCGTCGCCCCTTCCGCCCCCCCTGAACGTCAAGTATTGACGTTCACGGAAGATACGCTGATAATGGTGGTAGCTCATTCGACGTCGCAAGTCTTCCCGTTCAGAAAGAAGAGTCATGCAGTCACTCAAAGCCTTTAACGAGCCTTCCGCCGATCTGTACCCGATCGGAATCATCGCGCGCCAGGTAGGGCTGACCCCGCGGGCGATCCGGTATTACGAGGAGCTCGGTCTGCTTCATCCCGCGGTCCGGGTCAAAGGGTCGGATCGTCTCTTCGATGAGAGCGACGTGCAGCGCCTGCGTGAGATCAAGCGCCTGCGCGAGGTGATCGGATTTTCGCTGGCCGAGATCGCCGAGCTGCTCGACGCCGACGACGTTCGCTCCCACCTCAGGGGCCAGTTCCAGGGGACGACGGATCCGGAGGTCAGGGCGCGGGTCTTGCGGGCCGCGATTGGGCTCGCCGAAAGGCGAATCACCATGATTCACCGCAAGCTGGCCCAGGTCGAAGCCGCGGCCTCGGCCGAGCGCGAGCACCTGGATCGGCTCCATCGGCTTCTCGACCAGGAAGCAGGGCGGCTGCGCGCCGCGACACCGGTGATCTGAGCATCGGGCAGGACGGAGCATGTCGACGAACCTACAGTCCCCGCCTCGCGACCCGCTTCCTGGATACGAGTGGACCGCGCTTTCGGTCACCACCTTAGGCGCGCTCCTTGCCTCGCTTCAGAGCACGGCCCTGTTAATCGCCCTGCCCGATATCCTGGTTAAGCTGCAGGCCAGCTTTTTGACGGTCATGTGGATCCTCCTGGGCTACCTGCTGATCACGACCGCGCTGGTCCCGGTGATCGGCCGACTGGCGGACATGTTCGGCCGAAAGAACCTCTACAACGCCGGGTTCGCGGTTTTCACGATCGGCTCGTTGCTGGCCGGATTCGGCCAGCCGCAGTTCCACGGGATCGACGTGCTGGCCTTTCGGATGCTTCAGGGCGTGGGTGGCGCGCTCCTGATCACCAATAGCACGGCGATCGTGACCGATGCCTTCCGAAGTGGTCGGGTCGGTCTGGGCCTCGGGGTGAACCAGATCGCCGCGGCGGCCGGCTTCGTCCTTGGGCCGGTCGCCGGCGGCCTGCTCACCGCGATCTCCTGGCGGTGGGTCTTCTTGATCAACGTGCCGATCGGCATTTTCGGCACCTTCTGGGGAATCCGACAGCTTCGTGAGCCAGTCACGCCGCGAGCGCACCAGCGTTTCGACTGGCCAGGCAGCGTGAGCTTTACGCTGGGGCTGGGATCGTTCTTGATGGCCCTCAGCCTCGTCGCCTTTCCCATGTGGGGCTGGACCGCGATTTACGCCTTCTTCGTCGTCGGAATCATCGGGTTGATCGCCTTCGTCGGGTTCGAGCTGCGCGAGACCCAGCCGATGATGAATCTACGCCTGTTTTCCAACCGCCTGTTTACTTTCGCCAACCTCAGCAACTGCCTGAACGGCGTGGCGCGGGGCGCGGTGCTTTTCCTCCTGATTTTCTTCCTCCAGGGCCCCTACGGTCAGGATCCGCTGATGGCCGGCATCATGATGGCGCCCTTTGGCCTGGCGTTCATGGCGATCGGTCCACTCAGCGGGTACCTGTCGGATCATTACGGGGCCCGCGGGCTGGGCACGGCTGGCCTGATCGTCTCGGCGGTCGGGCTTGGCGGCCTCGCCACGGTCACCGATCAGAGCCCCTACTGGCAGCTCGCGATCTGGATGGCGATCATGGGCGGCGGGTCCGGCTTCTTCAGCTCGCCGAACACGAACGTGATCATGACGTCGGTGCGCGCCGACCAACGGGGAATGGCGGCCGGCATTCGGACGATGCTCGCGAACACCGGTCAGATGCTCAGCATCGCGATCGCCTTCCCACTCGTCCTCGCGCAGATTCCCGAGGACGTCATGATGAAGATCTTCATTTACGGTGGCGGCATGGGCGCCAACCCGAGCGCCCTGGCGACCTTCCTGGGCGGCCTTCACCTGGCCTTCGTGATCTCCTGCGGGGTGAGCGTCCTGGCGGCGGTCATCTCGGCGCTGCAACCCTCGCACTCACCGCGTGCCGCCGCTCTGGCCAGCGCCGAATCCTCCCGAGAGTCGACCACCACCGGAAGGCACAGCTAACGATCGGCGACGTTGAGCGCCGCGGCCAGCTCATCGCGCAGGAGGACGGTCTCCGACAGGACGTCGACGTTGTTGGCGCCGCGCCACTCCTGCCAGGTGTACTCGAGACAGAGATCGCCCGGGTAGTCCGCTGCCTTCAGACGGCGGACGATATCCGAGAAGTCCAGCGTGCCGTCGCGGCGGCTCGACTGAAGGGCTCCGTCCCGTGCCTGGCGGGCGTGAAAGTGACCGGCCCGCGGCACCAGCGGGTGAACGTCCTCCGGGCGATAGCCCTGGGCGACGAAGTGGGAGTAGTCCAGGGTCAGCTTGAGGCCGGGAACGGCGTCGACCAGCTCCAGCGCCCGTTCCGGGGACTCGGCAACCGATTCCAGGTGGCACTCGACGCTCAAACGGAGACCGGCGTCGTGGGCGATCGGAACCAGCAGGCGCAGGCCATCGACCGATCGCGCGAACGAGCGCTCCGGACCGACGTCGTCCCAGATCACGCCCGGGAGCAAGGTGATGCCCTTCGCCCCGATCGCCCGCGACACCTTCACGATCGCCCGGAACCGCCGCAGGTTCGCGTCGCGCTCGCTCGCGCTGAGCGTGTTGACCGGTCGGCCACGAAATCCTTCGCCAAACGTCGGGAAAAAGTCGGACACCCCAACGCCGGCCTCGCCGATCGCGCGGCGGATCGACTCGATTGTCGCTTCGGGGTTGGCTTCGACCTGGGATGGCTGAACGTGGCAGCCGCCTTCGTGCGCGCCGACGTCGAGGTTCGGGATGCCAAGCAACGCGATAACCTTCGCCGCGCTGGCAAAAGACAACGTCGGAAACGAGAGGGACGTGCAGGTGAACGCCATCGAGCTACCTCCAGACATGGGTCGGGGCCAGAGCCATCGGCTCTCGCCGTGGCAGGAAGAATAGCACACTCCGCGCGGCACGCGCGCCACTGTCACGATTCGTTCATCTGCTGCCCGCGATTGTTCACGCCAGGTTCACGGGAGAGCCCGAAGGATGATCAACATGGCCA
>JBOGTX010000757.1:0-3530 GCA_050695695.1 Chloroflexota bacterium | reverse complement strand
AACCACGCCGTAAAAGACGCAGATGGCGCCATTGCTCGGGTGCTCGACTCGGCGAACGACCGCGTCGGCGTCGATTGGTCGATCGACGATCTGAAAGCGACGGTCAGTTTCGGTCAGCATGATCACGTACTCCCTCCGGCGACCGGT
Organism: Chloroflexota bacterium; assembly: GCA_050695695.1. GTDB lineage: Bacteria > Chloroflexota > UBA6077 > FW602-bin22 > CADDYW01 > JAJPKB01. The sequence continues at coordinate 3,383 of JBOGTX010000757.1, read as the reverse complement.
GGAATCAGCGCCACCTCGTCGCCGTCCTCCAGGAAAGTCTCTGGCGGCGCGTACTCGCGATTGACCGCGACCCGGGCCGCCGCGCCGATGGTTGCGAAGTCGGGATACCGCGCGACGAGCGCGGCGATCAGATCGGAGACGCGCGCTCCGGTGGGGAGCTCGAGGGTCAGCCGATCGGTCCCCAGTCTTTCTCGGTGCGTCGCGAAAAGACGGACTTGGATCTGCATGTCAGGCCTTATGATCCATCATTGACGTGGAATGAGCAACTTCTGCCCTTCCTTCAGGCTGTCCGGATCGTTCAGCTGGTTCGCCCGCAGGATCGCGGCAGTCGACACGCTGAACTTGCGGGAGATTCCATCGAGCGAGTCGCCGGCCTGGACGACGTAGACGATCGGCGTGGGAGCCGGAGTTATCGTTGTCGTCGGCGTTGGCGTGGCGGTTGGGATGACGGTGGCCGGTGCTTCCGTCGCCGGGGGAGTGGGCGTCGCCGTCTCCACGACGAGGGTCGGCGCCGGCGTGAAGGTGACCGCGGGGGCGACGGTCGCGGTCGATGGCGCGCCGGGTGGTGATGGCGTGGGGGGTGGCCGATCCACGCCCCGCCGCGCGAAGGCCATACCGGCGTAGCCGAGCGAGAGCGCCAGGGCCACCGCGATGATCTCGCCCAGGACCGTCCGTGTCACCAAGCCTCCGACCTCCGAATCGCGGAACATTCTAGTGGAAGGAGGGGACGAATGGCAAACCGTTGACTGGCGTTACCCCGCGCGGGTAGAATAGGGGATGGTAAGGAGGCGACGGGCGAGGTGTCGGAGAAGTACGAACGCGAAATCGAAGAGATCCTTCGCAAGACGTCGTTCTCGGCTCCCGGGAAGAAGGACCCTTCTCCCGGCCGGCGAGATGGTCTGGCCTCGGCCTGGCGGCAGTATACTGCCGATCTGTCGCCCACTCGCTTGCTCGTTCTGGGATTGGCGTTCGCGCTGATCGGGTATTTCGCGCGGATCGCGGTCCCGGAGCTTGGCTTCCCGCTGAGCTTACTCGCCGTGGCGTGTCTCATCGGGGGGTTCGTTCTATCGATGAGCCGACGAGACTCCCGCCAGCCGCGCTGGCGTGGACAAGTCATTGACGCGCCAATGAACGACGTCTGGGCCGCGCTGAAAAAGCGGTGGGACGACTGGCGCCGTCGCCGACGCTGAGATGATCCGGGCTGGAGTTAAGCTTCGGTCTCCTCATCGGTATGTGGTGGGTTGACTGATCGGGTGGTGGGGCGGCGATACTGAAGGCAGGCTCTCTCGCCCTCGCTGACTGACCTCGGGGATGAGGGTTGGCTGTGCCCAAGAAGCGCCTCAGTAAAAGCAGTCTGCTCTGGTTCATCCGCAGCCGCTCGTACGTGAGCGTTCCCGACATTCGCCGTCGGTTCAATCTAGAAGGCGAAGACGTCAGCCCGGTGCCTGGTCCTCAAGGACACGTTTTCATTGGCTTGCCATCGGACGCCGCGAGAATTTTGGGAGACCTGGTGCGCGACGGGCGCGTCGGACTCGAGCTGCAGCCCGAGATCCACGCTCGGGCCGCAACCGGGGTCTACGTGATTCCACACCATAACGATCGCTTCACCTTGCCGCCGGAAGGCGAGGAAGACGAAGCGGGCGGAGAGCCAGCCGCGGCGTCGTGACCGCGCCGGATCAGCTCACCGGACTCGGCGGTGACGCGGCAGGGGCCGGCGCGCTGGCGACCGGGGCCGCCGGCGCGACCGGGCGAACGGCCACGGCGGTCAAGATCATCGACATCGCCCGACCTTCGACGAGCGGTGGTCGCTCGACGCTGGCGACGCCCTGGAGCTTCGCGACGATCGAGTCGAGAATCTGCCGCCCGAGCTGAGGGTGCGCCATCTGGCGCCCTCGGAATCGGACGGTGACCTTGACCTTGTCCCCTTCCTGAAGAAACTTCTGAATTGCCTTGCTCTTGAAGGTGAGGTCGTGCTCGTCGGTCGCCGGACCCATGCGCACCTCTTTGAGGAGGGCAACCTTCTGATTCTTGCGCGCGTCGCGCTCTTTCTTTTCCTGCTCGAACTTGAATCGCCCATAATCCATGAGTCGGCAGACCGGGGGAATTGCCGTCGGGGCGACTTCGACGAGATCGGTGTTGTGCTCCTGGGCGAGTCGCAACGCCTCATAGATTGGCAAAACGCCAAACTGGTCGCCGTTTTCGCCGATGACTCTGACTTCCCGGGCCCGAATGCGCTCGTTGATGCGGAGATCCTTGCTAATAGGTTAACACCTCTACCAATTTGATTTTCCCAGCCTGAAATATACCACGCGACCTCCACCGCCGTCAACCGGTGGGCGGAGCCAATCAGGCAAACGACAGTCCGACCTTGACAACGTGGGATGGGCGCGTAGAATTCCTGGTTGACCTCACCTCAAGTGATTTGCCACGGTGAGATCCGCGCCGCGCATCGGCGTGGATCCCACCGTGGCGTGAAAATAACGAAGGAGACGATCCCATGTCCGAGAGGGTTGGCTTTGTCACCATGGGTGACGCCAAAGGCCCGTCCGGCGACATCCCATCGATTGGGATCGGGATGCTCGGCTACGCCTTCATGGGTAAGGCCCACGCGAACGCGTACAAGAAGCTTCCCTACATCTTCTGGCCACCCGCGGCGATTCCGCGGTTGGTCTCGGTCGCCGGGCGCTCGAAGGATGCCGTGGCCACCGCCGCCCAGCGCTATGGCTTTGAGCGCTACACGACCGACTGGCGCGAGCTGGTCGCCGATCCCGAGGTTCAGATCTTCGACAACGGTGGCCCGAACAATCTTCACCTCGAGCCCTGTATCGCGGCCGCCGAGGCGGGCAAGCACATCATCTGCGAAAAGCCGCTCGGCCGAACCGCCGCCGAGTCGAAGCAGATCTGGGAAGCCGCGAAAAAGGCCGGCGTGAAGCACAGCTGCGCCTTCAACTACCGCTTCGTACCGGCGATTCGCCAGGCCCGTGAATTGATCGAACAGGGCGCGCTGGGCCAGATTTACCACTTCCGCGCGCGTTACCTCCAGGAGTGGATCGCCGATCCGAGCTTTCCGATGGTCTGGCGGCTGAACCAGAGCGTCGCCGGGTCCGGAGCGCTCGGCGACCTTGGCGCGCACATCGTCGATCTGGCGCGCTTCCTGATTGGCGAGCCGCGCGCGGTGAACGGCCTGACCCGAACGTTCGTCAAGGAGCGCCCGATCGAGGCCGGCTCCGACCGCACCGGCACCGTCGACGTCGACGACGCTTTCGTCGCGCTGGTCGATTTCGAGAACGGCGCCCTGGGGACGCTCGAGGCCACCCGCTTCGCGACCGGTCGAAAGAACCACAACACTTTCGAGATCAATGGCTCCAAGGGCAGCATCAGCT
>JBOGTX010000756.1:0-10530 GCA_050695695.1 Chloroflexota bacterium | reverse complement strand
GCCCTGGGGGCAGGCGTGCAGGTAGACCCCCTGGTCGAGAAAAGCGTTCGGCCCGAGGGAGACGCCCCGCGCGTAACGAAGCCGGACGCCCGCCTCGATCGCCGGGAAGCCGTCGATGCGCATGATCAGGCGATAGGCCAAACCGCGCAGCGCGATGCCGGGCAGGCCCGGCACCCCGGCCAGCAGGGTCGTGACGACGCCCTGCAGGAGGTAATCTCCGAGGCCGGGCGCCTGGGCCCTGACGTAGTAGGCGAGCCGGCCGACGAAGCCGGATCCCTGACTTGAGGTGGTCATCGTCCCGAACTCCGGTCAGCCGGCCACGATCGCGGTGGCTTCTCGCGACAACTCGCGCCGACACGACTCCACCGTCCGGCGGAGGCCCTCGCTCAGTGGCACCCCCGGCTGCCAGCCGAGATCCTGGCTGGCTCGCCGGGTATCGAAGTAGGCGGTGCGCAGATCACCCGGCCGACGGGGCGCGCGCAGCGGCGGGATCCAAACGTCGGCGGCGGCGCAGATCAGCTGATAGATCTGGTTCACCGACGTGCCGACGCCGGTCCCCACGCAGTAGCAGCCGCCATCGCCGGCGGTGGCCGCGAGGAGGTTGGCGCGGGCGACGTCGGTCACGTAGACGTAATCGCGCGTCTGCTCGCCGTCCCAATGGATCGTCGGGGTCTGGCCGGTCAGCAGCTTGCGCCCGAAAATGGCGACGACGCCGGCCTCACCGCGCGAATCCTGGCGGGGGCCATAGACGTTGCCGTAGCGCAGGGCGGTAAAGCTGACCCCGCGATCGAGGGCGTAGTACCGAAGGTAGTGCTCGGCAACCATCTTGGTGATGCCGTAGGGCGACGCCGGCCGCTGCGGATGGTCTTCGTCGATCGGGAGGTAATCCGGATTCCCGTAGGTCGCGCCGGAGGAGGCGAAGATCACCTTCCGGACGCCGGTATCGGCGCAGGCCTCGAGGACGTTCACCAGCCCGAGCACATTGACCTGGGCGTCGAAAAGCGGATCGTCGGTGGATGCCTTGACCGACATCTGGGCCGCTTCGTGGTAGACGACCTCGGGCCGAACCGAGGCGAGCACCTGTCGCAGCGAGGACGAAACGACGTCGACGTTGTAAAAGGCCGCGCGGTGGTTCAAGTTCTCGGCCGTTCCGGTGACCAAATTATCGACGACCGCGACCTCGTGTCCTTCGTCGACGAGTAAATCCACGATGTGGGAACCAATGAACCCGGCCCCGCCAGTCACCAGCGCTCTCATCGATACTCCTTATGATACAGTCCGTTCAAGACGGGAATTTGGGGGCTGGCGACCGGTACGCCGTCTCGGGGCTCGAGCAGCATCGTCGTCGCGGCCCCGAGGTCAGCCGCGACCCGGAACCCGCTGATCCCCGCCGCCGGCGCCAGCAAGAGCTGCTCGGCGCCGCGGCCGGTGAGCACGAGCACCGCCTCGCAGCCAACCGCCTGTCCGGCTTCGAGGTCGGTCAGCGCGTCGCCGATCACCGCGGTTTCTCGGAGATCGAGGCCAAACCTTCGGGCGAGGTCGACCAGCAATCCCGGCTGAGGCTTCCGACACCCGCAGCGCTCGTCCGGGCGGTGGGGGCAATAGGCGACCGCCTCGACTCGTCCGCCGAGGCGCTCGATCTCTTCGACCATCCGCCGGTTGATCCAGTCCACGGTTTCCCGAGAGGCCATCCCCCGGTTGATGATCGCCTGATTGGTGATAATGAAGACGCCCACCCCGGCCTGGGACAGGCGGGCCACCGCCTGAAGGGCCCCTGGCAAGAAATGGAACTCGGACCAGTGCTTCACGTGGTCGGGGCGGTTCTGGTTGATCACGCCATCCCGGTCCAGGAAGACCGCCTTGACCACGTCGCGACCTCGAACGTCGCTGGCTCGCGTCGCCATTGTCGCCCTTCCTTGTTCGCCTGGCAAAAACATGAGATCCACAACTGAAACAGGGACAAGCTACCGCCATCGCGGCGCTTCCTTCTCGAAAAAGCCCTGCTGGTGGTCGCCTTTGTTCGCGAGTCGCCCCTGGCCCGCCCCGCTCAGCGGTGGCGAGTCAGCGCGGTCCTCGCTGCTTAGTCAGTCAATGAAGTCGTCGTAATTGGCTCGCGAGAAGCTCGGTCCGGCAGACCCGACGCATGATCTGGATGAGCACTCTCACCCGGCCGGTTGCCGATAGCTGGCAGTCGAACACCGCGTCGAGGCCAGCCAGCGGGCCGCTGGTGACCGTCACCCGGTCACCGTGCTGGAACTCGTCGAGAACGGCGCGCCCGCGCCCGCGCGCCAGGCGCTGCTGAATCGCGAGGACGAGGTTGTCCGGGACCGGCCAGGCCTCATCGCCGTAGCCGAGGATCGACAGAACGCCCGGCGTGTAGCGGGCGAGCTGGATCGTCCGGAGCGGATCGAGTCGGCCAAACAGGTAGCCCGGGAACAGCGGCTCGTGCCCGGCGCGTTTCCCGTGCTGCTGGTAGATGTTGAGCAGGGGAACGAACACTTCGATGCCGGCGCGCTCCAATTGCGACGCCGCGAACAGCTCTTTCCTCGGCTTCGACCGCAGCGCGTACCACGGGATGAGGGACTCCCCGCTCGCTCCGGGCTCGGCCAGGGCCGTCCCCGGGTTGGCTGGGGAGTCGTCGCCAATCGAGCCCGCCCACCGTGTCATGACGAAGTCCTTCCGTGGATGGATTTGCCGAAATGCCAAGGGAACGATCATCCAGGCTACGAGGCTCCGTCGGGGTCACCTCTCCGATTCACGGATCGTCGCGGTCCAGAGCCCTCGCGTTGGATCGCGGTCTCCGAACGCGCGCCGCGGAACCCAGAGACCAGCCGGATCAACCTACGCCATGGTAGAGAAGGCACCTTAGGAATTTGTTAAGCTGAGGTGGAGATTGAGTTGAGATGGACGGTCCGCGCGCGCCGGGCGAGGCGACGGAGAAGCCAATCGTGCCGCGATCCTTAAGCTTATGATAATTGCCATTATCGAAAGACTTACAGCGATTGGCGCCGATCTGGTCAACAGGATCGCGCCGCCCGCGCTTCCCGCGATTCTCCTTGGCCGCTCCCGGGAGATGGCATGATCGAGCGAAAGCTCCCAACCTGCTACAATGGCCGCGATTCTGACGTCGCTGCTCCTGATGGAGGTGCTACTCTGACCGAGAAAGTGCGGATTGGATTTATCGGGGCGGGCTGGTGGGCAACGGCGAATCACCTGCCGATCCTGGCCGCCCGCGACGACGTCGAGCTGAGCGCGGTCTGCCGACTCGGCCGCCCTGAGCTCGAAACAGTGCGCGATCGGTTCAACTTCCGCTTCGCGACCGAGGACTACCAGGAGCTCCTCGACCAACCGCTCGACGGCGTGGTGATCGCGAGCCCCCATCGCTTGCACTACCTCCACGCCCGGGCGGCGCTGGAGAGCGGCCTGCACGTGATGGTCGAAAAGCCGATGTGCCTGCACGCCCAGGAAGCCTGGCAGCTCGTCGATCTCGCGCGCCAGAAGAACCGATGCCTGATCGTTCCCTATGGTTGGAATTACAAGCCCTTCGTGGAGGAAGCGCGCCAGCGGATCGCCGACGGCGCGATCGGGCCGATCGAGTATGTTTTATGTCACATGGCGTCGCCGATTCGAGGCCTCCTCGATGGCACGAACGTTCGCGACGCGGTTGGCGACGACGGACTGTTCGCCCCGGATGCCCGGACCTGGGCGGACCCCCTCGTGGCCGGCGGCGGCTACGGTCATTCCCAAATGACCCACTCGACCGGCCTGCTGTTCTTCGTGACGCCGCTCCGCGCGGCGAACGTCTACGCACGGATGAGCGCGCCCGGCTCGCGCGTCGAGATCTACGACGCGCTCTCGGTCCGCTTCCAGGATGGCGCGCTGGGCACGGTCTCCGGCGCCGGCTCGGTCCCACCGAAGAACGGATTTCAGGTCGACGTCCGGGTGTTTGGACGCGACGGCATGCTCCTGCTCGACTGCGAGCGCGAGCGGCTCGAAGTCCGGCGGCGGGATGGCGAGAGCTTCACCCTGCCGATCGCGCCCGGCGACGGCGCCTATACCTGCGATGGACCACCCAACCGATTTGTCGAGCTGATCCAGGGGCGGAGCGCTCGGAACAACTCCTCGGGCGAGGTGGCGGCACGCTCGGTCGAGCTGCTCGAAGCCGCCTATCGCTCGGCGGTCAGCGGCCGAGCCGAGGACGTTGGGTAGCGGCACGCACCGTGCCTGATTCGTCCTCGCGGAAGATCGGAGGAGGATGTCAATGGCCATCGTGCTGATCATCTTGCTGATCCTGGGAGTCATCGCGTTCGTGGGTCTGGTGTTGCTGGTCGGGAACCTGATCGGAGCGATCCTGACCTTGATCGTCGCCGGGTTGATCGGGCTGATCGCCGAGGCGATCGTGCCGGGCCGCATTCCCTTCGGGTTCTTCGGGTCGATTCTGGCTGGCCTGATCGGAAGCTGGCTCGGCGTCGCACTGATCGGCCCGATCGGACCGTTCATCTTTCACGTGCCGGTGATCTCGGCGTTCGTCGGGGCGGTGATCATCGCTTTCCTTTACAGCCTGGTGACGCGCCAGTTCTTTCGCACGTCGCCCTGAGCGCGCCTTGTTCGGCCCCGATCGAGCGGCTACAATCATGATCCATCCCGAGCTCCGGGGCGGGGTGGGTCATGGAGGATACGGTGCCGCTCGACCTCGCGCCGCGACAGGTCCACCTCGATTACCACAACAGCCCGCTGATTCCCGACGTCGGTCGTGACTTCGACGCCGACGAGTTCGCGTCCACGCTGGCCGAGGCGCGGATCACCTCGGTCACCTGCTTCGCGAAGTGCCACCACGGCATGAGCTACTACCCGACGAAGGTCGGGGTTCGCCACCCCGGTCTGCGGCGGGATCTCCTGGGCGAGCAGGTCGAGGCCTGCCACCGCCGAGGCATCCGGGTGCCGGCCTACCTCGCCGTCGTCTGGGATGAATGGGCCGCCGATCACCACGCCGACTGGCTTCAAATGGACCGCGATGGTCGGGTGCCGGGGCGGGCGCCGCTTGGGGTCGATGGACGCTGGCGCTTCCTCTGCATGGGCTCGCCGTACGTCGATGACGTGGCTGCCCAGACCGAGGAGGTGCTGCGATGCTATCCGGTCGACGGCATCTTCCTGGACATCATTCGACAGACCATTCCGGGCTGCGTCTGCAACCATTGCCTGGCCAGCATGCGCGCCCGGGGCCTCGATCCAACCGACGACGCGCAACTCGCGGCGCACTCGCTCCAGGTCGAGCGCGCGTTCTTGGCGCGGCTGAGCGCGCTGATCCGCTCGATCAAGCCGGACGCCAGCATCTTCTTCAACTCGCGGCTTCGGCTCGACGCGAGCGCCGAGCGCGGCAATCCGGGGGAGCTGGGCCATTTCACCCACCTCGAGATCGAGTCCTTGCCCAGCGGACAATGGGGCTACAACCACTTCCCCCTGTTCGCGCGCTACTTTCAGACGGTCGATCGGCCGCTCCTGGGTATGACCGCGGCGTTCCACAAGTCGTGGGCCGACTTCGGAACGGTGAAGAACCAGGAAGCGCTCGACTACGAATGCTTCCGCATGGCGGCGCACGGCGCGGCGGTATCAGTCGGCGATCAGCTTCTGCCGCGCGGCCGGCTGAATCCGGAGACCTACCGTCGGATCGGCCTGGTCTTCGGCGCGCTCGAGCGGAAAGCGCCCTGGCTGGAGGGCGCCACGCCTCTCGTCGACATCGCGGTGCTGCTGGCTCCGGGCAGCACCGGCCCCGACCGAGTCGCGGCGCGATCCAGCCTCGAAGGCGCCCTGCGCATGCTGCTCGAGAGCCATCAGCAGTTCCAATTCGTCGACCACCAGGCCGACCTCTCGCGCTACAAAGTCGTCATCGCGCCCGACGTGGCTCGGGTGGACCAGCGGCTGGCGGAGGCGCTGCGGGCATTCCTGGCCGAGGGTGGGAGACTGCTTTTGACCGGCGAGAGTGGGCTCTGGACCGATCGCGACGAGCCGGCGCTGGCCGAGGCCGGCGTGATCGACCTCGGACCGAGCGAGTTTTGCCCGGAGTACCTGCGCCTGGCGGCCGAGTTCGCCCGGGACGTTGCCCACGACATGGACCACGTCGTCTACGAGCGGGGCCGGGCGCTCCGGGCGGCGCCGGGGACGGTCGTTCTCGCGGCCGCGGTTCGCCCGTACTTCAACCGGACCTGGGAGCACTATTCGTCGCACGCCCAGACGCCGCCGGCCGAGCCGACCGGTTTCGCGGCGGTGACCCAGCGCGGACCGGTGATCGTCTGCGCCCATCCGTTGTTTCGCGCCTATCGGCGCCACGGCAGCAAGGTCTATCGCGAGATCGTCGAGTCGAGCCTGCGCCGACTGCTCCCGAATCCGATCGTCTGGACCGACGCGCCGAGCGTCTGCGAAGTTACCGCGCTGGCCCAGCCGGGTCGAACGGTCGTCCACCTGCTGTCTTACGTGCCGCAACGCCGGACGCCGGAGATCGACGTCGTGGAGGACGTGCTACCGCTGCGCGACGTCCTGGTCGCGGTCCGGTTGCCGGCCCGTCCCTCGGCAGTCAAGCTCGCGCCGAGCGAGGAGGCGCTGCCGTTCGACTGGAACGACTGCTACGCCCGATTCAGCGTGCCGGAGGTGCGCGGGCACCAGATGGTCGTGGTGGAGGAGTAGCCGCGATCCCGCCTGGCGATTTCAGCCATGGAGGACACAGACACCATGCCACGGGAACTGATCGCGGTCGCGGCGCGGACGCCGCTAATTCGCGAGTATGCGGACGAGCCGCTGGGGCCGGATGAGATTCGGGTGCGCACCGAGTTTGGCGCGCCCAAGCACGGCACCGAGCTGCACATGTATCGCGGGGATAGCCCATTCGGCGATTCGCACTGGGACGCCGAGCAGCGAATCTTTCTAGCCGGACCCTCGCCCCAGGCCGGATTTCCGCGCCCGCTCGGCAACATCGCGGCGGGAACGGTCGTGGAAGTTGGCGAGGGCGTCAAAGGGGTACGCGTGGGAGATCGGGTAGCGGGATACGGCCCGCTGCGCGAGACCCAGCGCTGGGCCTGGGGCACCCCGGGCGCCTATCCTGGCGTTCGGCTGATGCCGGACGGCATGCCCTGGCAGGCGGCGGTGTGCCTGGATCCGGCCACCGTCGCGCTCGGGGGCATCCGCGACGGCCAGGCTCGGGTTGGCGACCGGGTCGCGGTGTTCGGGCTGGGGGCGATCGGCCTGCTGGCGGTTCAACTGGCGAAGCTGGCGGGAGCAGCATTCGTCGTGGGGGTTGACCCGATCGCCGGGCGACGTGACGTTGGCCTCACCCCCCGCCCCTCGCCATCGGAGATGGCGAGGGAAGTGACCGGCGCGGATCTGGTGCTCGATCCGACCGAGGTGGACGCCGGACTCGAGATTCGGCGGGCGACGGACGGACAGGGGGTCGACGTGGCGATCGAGACCAGCGGTAGCCCGCGGGCGCTCCACCAGGCGGTCAGGGGGCTGGCGTTCGGGGGGACGGTGGCGATCACCGCCTGGTACAACGAGTTTCGGGGTGGCCTCGACCTCGGCCGCGAAGCGCACTTGAACCGGCCAAGCTTCGTCTTCACTCGGGCCGAAAGCGAGCCACACCGCGACCATCCGCGCTGGAACAACCGTCGCCTGGCCGACGCCGCCTGGGAGCTGCTGGCAGCCGGGCGCCTGGCAGGCGAGCGAATCGTCCAGCCAATCGTTCCCTTCGACCAGGCGGCCGAGGCCTACCGCGAGATCGACGAGCACCCGGAACGGAGCGTCAAGCTCGGCGTGAAGTTTTAGTTACTCAGGAGACGCCAATGCCAACCCGAGTCATTCTGGATACCGACATCGGCACCGACGTCGACGACTGCCTGGCGCTCGCGCTGCTGCTTGGCTCGCCGGAGATCGACCTGGTGGGCGTGACCTGTGTCTACGGGGACGTTTTACTGCGGGCGCGCATGGTCCTCAAGCTGCTGGCGCTGCGCGGGCGGACCGACCTGCCGGTCATGGTCGGCGCGACCGGGCCGCTGCTGGGCAAGCGGCCGGTCTACTGGGCGGGACACGAAGGCGAAGGGCTGCTCGGGCCCGACGATGCCGGCCGGAGGCCATCGGACGAGCACGCGGTCGACTTTCTGATCCGAACGGTGCTGGGGCAGCCGGGCCAGATCCACCTGCTGGCGATCGGTCCGCTGACCAACCTGGCCCTGGCGTTTCGGCGCGAGCCGCGACTGGCGCGGAACCTTGGCCACCTGACGATCATGGCCGGCGCGATTCGTGGTCCGGGTCGCTTCGACCTGCCATACCGCGAGCACAACATTACCTGCGATCCCGAGGCGGCGCACGTCGTCCTCTCGGCCGGCGCGCCGACGACCTTGATTCCGCTCGACGTGACGACCCGGGTGCGAATTCGTCCGGAGGGTGTCGCGCGGATTCGCGCCGGGGGAACGGCTTTTCACCGAGCGGTGGCCGACCAGGTCGACCGCTACCCCGGGTTCGCGCGGCGGGGCTGGACCCACCTCCACGACCCGCTTGCCGCCGCGACGATCGTTCAGCCGGACCTGGTCGAGACCGAAGCCCTGCACCTCGACGTCGAGCTCGGCGGCGAGCATACCGCCGGCGCGACGCTGGCGCGGACCCCGGTCGAGAGCGCGCCGGCCACTGCGGAGGTCGCGCTCGAGGTCAGCGCCGAGCGGTTCGAGGAGTTTCTGCTTCAGCGACTGGCGGGGTGAGGGGAAATGTAGTTCTGGTCAAAGTCGATGCCTCCGACGGACACCGTAAGTATCCGACCAAATCCCGCGTGTCGAACTATAATAGGGCGGGTAGATGAGAGATTCAAGGCCAGGGGATGGACGTTGAGCGCGACTGAAGAGCGGGCGAGCACGATGCCGCGGCGAGACCGCCGCGACGATCTGGTCGGTCTGGCCTTCGCGCTGGTCGGGGTGCTTTTCGGGGTGGTGCTGGTCGGTTTGGGAGACGACATCCAGCGCGGCTTCGGGGGCATGTCGGTGCTGGCCGGGGCGCTGCCGGTCGGGTACGCCTTCGCGGCGGGCATGGTCGCGACGGTCAATCCTTGCGGGGTGATGCTGCTGCCGTCGCTCGTCGCCTATTCGGTGGGTCGCGAGGAAGCGGCCGGCGGCGCGGGCCACGGCCGCCTGGAGCAGGGCGTGCTGCGGGCGGTGATGGCGACGCTTGGCTTCGTCGTTATTTTCGCGGTCGTCGGGCTGATCTTCGCCGCCGGCGGCCACGCGCTCGGGCAGTGGTTTCCGGTCGGCGGGGTGATCGTCGGCGCGGCGTTGTTTTTGCTCGGCCTCTGGCTCGCGCTTTCCGGTCGCGCATTTGGCATCCTGGGGGCGACTCGGGCGATGGGACACGTGACGGCGGACCAGGACCTCCGCTCGATGTTCGTGTTCGGCATCGGCTACGCGGTGGCGTCGCTGGGTTGCACCTTACCGGTCTTCCTGGTCGTGGCGAGCCTGGCGATGTCGGCCGGCAACTTGCTTTTCGCGGTCAGCCAGTTCGTCTCCTACGCCCTTGGCATGGGGCTGGTTCTGACGGTCGTGATCGTCGCGGCCACCTTCTTCCAGAGCGCGGTTCGGCGGTGGATTCGGAGCCTGATGCCCTACGTTCACCGCCTGGCGGCCGCGTTCCTGATCGGGGCCGGGGTGTACCTGGTGAGCTACTGGCTGCGGGCGGCGGGAATCTTGTAGATTCGGTCGCGCGAGGCGCCCGGTTGTCGGCGGGAATGGTCTCGGGCGCCAATGCCGCCTGGGATCGCCACTTGCGGCGGTTGGGAGGGTATGCCAAACTGTGGGTGCTGACGTTCAAGATGACGGCAAAATGGTGAGGGCCGACGATGGCAACCGAAACGATCGCGACAGTGGGCGACGTCCTTCGACTGGCAAGCGCTGGACAGCGATTCGAGCTGATCGACGGAGAGTTGGTGGAGATATCGCCAACCGGGTTTGGACACGGCCGACGCGAGGCGCGGATCGCGCGCCTCTTTTCTGATTATGCCGATGAACGCGAACTCGGAGCGGTCGTGGCGGGCGAAGTATTGTTCCGCCTTGACGCGGCGGGCCGATTGGCACGCGCCGCCGACGTGGCCTTCATCCGCCGCGACCGCGTGCCGACAGAGGACGACGAGGATGGCGTTTTCGACGGCGCTCCCGACCTCGCGGTGGAGATCGTGTCACCGGGAGATCGGGCGAGCGACGTCGAGCGCAAGATCGACGACTGGCTCACCCACGGCACCCGGCTGGTGCTCATCGTTTATCCTCGGGGACGGCGCGTGGTCCTGGCGCGCGCCGAGGGCAGCCTGACCCTGCGCGCCGACGACCTCCTCGACCTCGACCCGGCGCTGCCCGGCTTTCGGTGCAAGCTCAGCGACCTGTTTCGGTGAAGGCCCGGTATTCTGAAGCATCCCGAGTCTTGACCAGCCAGAGACTGGCACCGCCGCGCCGGCGCAGTGCCGGATCTCTACGCTATCGAAACGCCGGCAGCACCTCGTCGACGAAGAGC
>JBOGTX010000755.1:0-2739 GCA_050695695.1 Chloroflexota bacterium | reverse complement strand
AAGTAGAGAACCGCGGCGATGATCGGCAGCGTCGCGACGGTGACGGCGAAAGGATCCCCCATCGCCGTCTTATCCAGCAGGTTCAAGAACCGCTTGAAGTCGGGCGCCTCCAGACCGTCCATGATCTTCTGGACGACCCCGGCCACGAACATCAAGATGCCCGCGCCCAAGGCGTTAATGGTGAGGATAAGAAACTCGGCTTCGGTTCGAGTCACGATTTCTCTCCGTTGTTCCGAGCTTTCGCTGAGCCTGGATCCGGCCGGGGCACGGGCTGCGATGATCGGTTGCCGGTCGGGCAGGTTTATCCGGGTTCATTTCAACGGTATCATGACCGACCATCCAAGCCTAGATCTGCCGCTCCAGGTTACCTGGATCACGGTTCCGTACGAGCGCCTCGAGTCGCCCCCTTCGACTTCGGCGGGGTCGATGCCGACCGGTCGACCGAGGAGGCCGATCGGTACACCGCGGATATCTCATTCCTGGCTGCGCGGGAAAATCGGTGGCGGTCACCGAGCTCCGTTGCACGGCCGATCGCGGTTCCGCTGACCCCGGCGCGGGGGGCTGTCCGTCGCCATAGCCAGGACGACAGCGACGTCAACTTTCCACAAGGTCAAGAAGGCTCGACAAAAGTGTCTCGGCTTTTGCCATGCCGTGAGCGAAAAAGCCCTTGACGCCGACTCGGAACATTGCTATATTATAGCGTAGCTTAATAATAGCGATGCTAGATAACATCGCCATCGCGGCCAGAGTCAGGAGGCACTGCGGATGATCACGACCGAGGAGGCCGCCCGGGAGACGTCGGCTTTCGACCGGGAGGAGCTGCTCCGCGGGGCGGTCAAGCAATCGTTCGTTCTGGGGCAGGTCATGCGGCGGGCCGCTCAGCAGGTGCGGAGCGAGCTGGTGGCGGATGATCCCTCCGATAAACCCACTCGGACCGGACACGACCGGGGCGTGGAGGTTGGCCGGGCCCAGTTCTTCGTGCTGCACATCCTTTCGAAGGCGGGACCGCTTGCCGTCGGCGACATTGCCGAGCGCTGTCACGTCTCCGGGCCAACGATCTCGCGAATGCTCAACCAGCTCGAGGCGAACGGCATGATCGAGCGGCGCATCGATCCGGCGAACCGGCGCGTCATCCGGGTCGACGTGACCGAGGCCGGGCGCGCGGCGGAAGCGGGGATGACCCGACGTTTCGAGGCCGCCCTCCAGAGCGTGCTGAGCCCCTTGACCGACGGAGAGCTCGCGGACCTGATCACCGCGTTCTGCCACCTGGAGCGCCTGGTGGCCGACGATGCCGACGACGGTTCGCGGCCAGCTCCGCGATCCACCGTGCCGTAAGGGGAACTCCGATGATCCGACTG
This sequence comes from Chloroflexota bacterium, assembly GCA_050695695.1. Taxonomy (GTDB): domain Bacteria; phylum Chloroflexota; class UBA6077; order FW602-bin22; family CADDYW01; genus JAJPKB01. The sequence goes on along the minus strand of JBOGTX010000755.1, from coordinate 1,381 downwards.
CTCGGGCTCCTCAAATCTTATCGCGGCTACATCGCGATCATTCTCGGGATGGCTTTCCTTCAGTCCGTCGCCAACCTCTACCTTCCCAACTTGATGGCGGACATCGTCGACAATGGTATCGTCAAGAGCAACATCGGCTACATCGTTCGGGCGGGCGGGCTGATGGTGCTCGTCGCGCTGGCCGGCGCGGTCTGCGCGGTGGTCGGGAGCTTCTTCGCGTCCCAGGTGGCCATCGGCTTCGGGCGTACCCTTCGCGCCCGCATCTTCAAGCACGTTGGGCAATTCTCGCTTCACGAGTTTGATCGCTTCAGCACCGCCTCGCTCATCACCCGCACCACCAACGACACGACGCAAGTCCAGCAGATGTTGGTCATGATCTTCGGCATGGTCGTCACCGCGCCGATGATGGCGATCGGCGGCATCATCCTGGCGTTGGGGCAGGATCGCGCGCTCACCCTCGTCCTGGTGGTCGCGATGCCGCTGATCGCGACGATCTTCACGCTGATCATCCGTCAGGCCATTCCCTTGTTCCAGATCATCCAGGTCAAGCTCGATCAGCTGAACCTGGTGCTTGACGAGGGCCTGAGCGGGGTACGGGTTATTCGCGCGTTCGACCGGGACGCGAGTCAGCATCAGCGCTTCGACTTCGCCAACTGGGACGTGACGGACACCGCCATCACCGTCAACCGCATCGTCGCCCTGCTCATGCCGGCGCTGATGCTGACCTTTAACGTGACCAGCATCGCCATTCTCTGGTTCGGCTCGATTCGCGTCGACCAGGGACACATGCAGATCGGGGCGGTCATCGCCTTCCTGCAGTACGCCATGCTGATCCTCTTCAGCGTGTTGATGGTCAGCATCATGTTCGTCATGCTGCCGCGCGCCGCCGCGTCCGCCGACCGGATCAATGAAGTGCTGGATCAGCCGCCGGAGATCCGCGACCCCGAAACTCCCACGACCGCCGCGGCCCAACGCGGCTACGTCGCGTTCCAGGACGTGTCCTTCTGGTATCCCGGTGGCGAAGAGCCAGCACTCAGTGAGATCTCGTTCTCCGCTCGGCCGGGCGAGGTCACCGCCATCATCGGTGGGACCGGGTCGGGCAAGTCGACCCTGGTGAACCTCATTCCACGGTTTTACGACGTGAGCCAGGGGCGGGTCCTGGTCGATGGCGTGGACGTGCGGGAGATGACCCAGGACGAGCTCCGGGCGAAGATCGGCTTCGTGCCCCAGCGGCCGGTCCTCTTCTCCGGCACCATCGCGGAGAATATCCGGTACGGCAAGGAGGACGCCACCGAGCAAGAGGTCGAGCACGCCGCGGAGGTGGCTCAGGCCAGCGAGTTCGTTGGCGAAATGTCCGACGGCTACGGTTCGGTCATCGCCC